>NZ_BAAAYN010000024.1:0-94401 GCF_039536245.1 Cryptosporangium minutisporangium
GCGCCCGAGCGCGCCGGACGCCGGCCCGCTCGCGCGGCCCCGCCGCGTGCGGTCTTACGGGGCGGCGGTGGCGTGCGGCCGGGCGCGCGGTGGACCCGACAGCGGGCTCGGCGCGGCGGCCGGAGGTTGCTCCTCGGCCGCGGCGAGGATGCGGCGGAACGTCGGACACTCCGCGTGACTCGGCGCCGGACAGTTCGCCGCATGCCGCAGCGAATCACGCAGCGCGCCGAGCCGCCGGATCGTCCGGTCCAACTCGTCCGCCTTCTCCACGAGCAGCACCCGGTCGATGTGCGGCTCCCCGTCCGGGCCGAACATGCCCGCGATGTCGTCGAGCGAGAACCCGGCCGAGCGGCCGACCGCGATCAGCGCGAGCCGCTGCAGCACGCCCGGGTCGAACTGCCTGCGCAGGCCGCGGCGGCCGGTCGAGGTGATCAGGCCCCGCTCCTCGTAGTACCGCAGCGTCGAGGCGGGTACCCCCGAGCGGTGCGCCACCTCGCCGATGTCCAGATCCGCCATCGTTGACCTCGTCCGGTTGACTTCAAGCCACCTTGAAGTAGAACAGTGTGGTCTCCGGATGGCGATCGCGTACAGGAGGAAACATGGGGACGGCCCGCGAGCAGGAGCAGGTAACGCAGTGGAACGGCGCCAAGGGCAGCGCCTGGGTCGACCTGGCCGCGGCGATCGACACTATGTTCGAGCCACTCGCGGAGCTGCTCCTCGACGTCGCCCGCGACCGGCCCGCCGATGCGGTGCTCGACGTCGGCTGCGGGACCGGCGGCACCACGGTCGCGCTCGCCCGGCAGGTCGGCACCGCCAGGACCGTCGGCATCGACATCGCCGAGCCGATGATCGCCGCGGCCCGCGCCCGGGCCGCGGCGGCGAGCTCCCAGGCCGAGTTCCTCCGCGCCGATGCCCAGGACCACCCGCTCCCACCGGCCACGTTCGGCACGATCGTGTCCCGGTTCGGCGTCATGTTCTTCGCCGACCCGGTGCAGGCGTTCGCGAACCTGCGGCGTGCGGCCACCGACGACGCCGCACTGCGGCTGATCGTCTGGCGGACGGCCGAGGAGAACCCGTTCATGACGACGGCCGAGCGCGCCGCCGCGCCGTTGCTACCGAACCTGCCGCCGCGCCGCACGGACGGACCGGGGCAGTTCGGATTCGCGGACGCCGGCACGGTGCGACGGATTCTGGCGGACAGCGGCTGGGACGACGTCGCACTCCGGCCGATCGACGTGCCGTGCACGTTCCCGGAGAGCGCGCTGGTTCCCTACTTCACCCGGATGGGCCACCTCGGCCAGGCGCTGCCCGAGGTGGACGACACCACCCGGGCGGAGGTCGTGCGGACGGTGCGCGCGGCGTTCGAGCCGTACGTCGACGGCGCGGAGGTGCGGCTGACCGCGGCCTGCTGGGTCGTCGACGCCCGCGCGGGCCAACCCGCTACTTGAGCCCCGCGAGCTCCATCCGGAGGTTGTTCGCGAACTGGGCGACCAGCGCGCCCGCGACCTCGGCGAGCGCACCGCGTCCGAACTGAGCGGGTTTGCCGGTGATCGCCAGGTCGGTCTGCACGTGCACGTCGGTCGCGGCGTCGGTGCCGACGAGCCGGCACGTGACGATCGCCTTCGCGGTGCCGTTGCCCCGCTTCTCCCGGCCGGTGGCCTCCAGTACCGCGACACCGGCGTCCTCGTCCCGGGAGACGAACGTGACGACGCCGTCGTAGAGCAGCCCGATCGGCCCGAGCTTGACCTTGAGCTGGCCGCGGAAGCGATCGCCGTCCCGCCCGGTCAGCGTGGCGCCGGGCACGCACGGGGCGATCCGCTCCAGGTCGAGCAGGACCCGCCACGCCGCGGGAGGCGGCACCGGGATCGTCAAGCTGTTCTCGAGCTTCATGAAGTTCCGTTCTTCGATGGGGCCGCCGACGAGTCGGCCGCCGCGCGGACCGCGGCGAAGATGCCCTGGTAGCCGGTGCACCGGCAGAGGTTCCCGGACAAGCCCTCGCGGATCTCGTCGTCGGTGGGGTCGGGGTTGTCGCGCAGGAGCGTGGTCGCCGAGAGCACGAACCCGGGCGTGCAGAACCCGCATTGCAGTCCGTGGTGGTCGCGGAAGGCCGCCTGCACCGGCGAGAGCTGCCCGTCCGCTCCGGCGATGCCTTCGATCGTGGTGATCGCCGCGCCGTCGGCCTGGACGGCGAAGACCAGGCAGGCGCGGACCGCCTCGCCGTCCAGCAGTACCGTGCACGCGCCGCAGACCCCGTGCTCGCAGCCCAGGTGGGTGCCGGTCAGCCCGCAGTTGACCCGCAGGTAATCGGCGAGCGTCAGCCGGGGCGGGACGGTGTCCCGCCGGACCGCGCCGTTGATCGTCAGCTCGATGTCGACGTCAGCCATGTCGCGCCTCCCGGAGGGCGTTCCCGAGAGCGCGCGCCACCAGCGCCGCGCCCACCCGTTTGCGGTAATCGGCAGATCCGTGCAGGTCCGAGGGGACACCGGCCAGCCCGGACAGTGCGGCGTGCCCGACGTCGGTGGTGGACACCTCGTCGGCCGCGGCACCGATCAGCGCGGTCTCGGCGTCCACGGCCCGCACCGGCGTCGCACCGACCCCGAACAGTCCGATGCCGCAGCGTCGGATCCGGGCGTCCTCGTCGAGCGCGACCGCCACCGCCACACCGGCGATCGCGAAGTCACCGTGCCGCCGGGCGAACTCCTCGACCGCGTAACCGCAGCGTCCGCTCCAGGCGGGGACGCTGACGCCGGTGAGCAGCTCGTCCGGGGCCAGCTCCGTGCTCAGGAAGCCGGTGAAGAACTCGGTGGCGGGTATCGTCCGCGTTCCCCGCCGCGACGCCACCTCGATCCGGGCGTCGAGCGCGACCGCGACCGCCGGGTACTCCGCGGACCCGTCGGCGTGCGCGAGGGAGCCCCCGATCGTGCCCCGGTTGCGGATCTGGAAGTGCCCGATCAGCGGCGTGGCGCGGGCGAACAGCGGGGCAACCGCGGTGACGTCCGGCGACCGCTGGACCGCGGCCTGAGTGGTGGTGGCGCCGATCCACAGTCCGCCGTCCCGGCGTTCGGCGCCGCGTAACTCCGCCACCCGCCGCAGATCCACCAGGCGGTCGACGTAGGCCAGCCGCAGCGCGAGCATCGGGGTCAGGCTCTGCCCGCCGGCGATCGGCTTCGCCTCCTCGTCGCGTTCGGCGCAGTCGGCCAGCAGCGCGAGCGTCTCGTCGAGGCTCTCGGGCGCGGAGTACTCGAACGGTGCGGGTTTCATGCGCCCGCCGCCTCGATCAGTCCGACGACGGACGCCGGCCCCAGCGGCAGCCGGGTGACCTCGACGCCGAACGGCGCCAGCGCGTCGGCCACCGCGTTCACCACCGCCGGCGGCGCCCCGATCGCGCCGCCCTCGCCGACTCCCTTGTAGCCGCCCTCCCCCGGGCCGGGCGTCTCCACGTGTCCGTACTCGATCACCGGCACCTCGGTGCTCGTCGGCAGCAGGTAGTCCATGAACGTCGTGGCCAGCGGGTTGCCGTCGGCGTCGTAGGCGGCGTGCTCGAACAGCACGCCACCGATCCCCTGGACGCTGCCACCGGCGATCTGGCCCTCGACCACGTTCGGGTTGATCATCGGGCCGCAGTCCTCGCTGACGAGGTACCGCAGGATCGTCACGGCGCCGGTCACCACGTCGACCTCGCAGGTGCAGACGTGGGTGGCGTTCGCCCAGATCATCAGGCTCTGCGCCCGATACCGGCCGCTGGCCTCCAGGCCGGCGGGTATCTCGGGCGGAAGCGAGCCGGCTTGGAAGTAGGCGATCTCGGCGATCTCGGCGAGCGTGAGCTCGCTCCCCGGCGCACCCTTGACCGCGGCGACGCCGTGCTTCAGCTCCAGGTCCTCGACCGCGGCCTCCAGGCGGTGCGCGGCGATCGCGAGCACGCGCTCGCGGAGGACGGACGCGGTCTCGGCGACCGCTCCCGCGATCATCGAGCCCGATCGGCTACCGCCGGTGCCGCCGCCGAACGGCGTCACCGCGGTGTCGCCCTGGATCGTGTTGACGTCGGCGATGTCGACGCCGAGCGCGTCGGCGGCGAGCTGGACCGCGGTCGTCTCCAGACTGTTGCCGCTGGATCCACCGGCGACGTAGACGTTGACCGTGCCGGACGGCTCGATCCGGATCGTCGCGCCCTCGGTACCGAGGAAGCCGTGCCCGCTGGTGGTGGGCTCGATGTAAGTGCAGGTTCCGACGCCGAGGTAGCGGCCCTCGGCGCGGGCGCGCTCCTGTTCGCGGCGGAACGCGTCGTAGTCCAGCAGCTTCATCGCGTGTTCGAACGTCTCCAGCGGCGTGACGTCGCTGTACGGCATGCCGTTGGGGTTCGTCAGCGGCATCTCGTCGCGGCGCAGCAGGTTCCGGCGGCGGAGCTCGATCGGGTCCATGCCGATCCGGCGGGCCGCGACGTCGAGCAGCACCTCACGGGCGAGCGACTCGAATTGCCACGGCCCGCGATACGGCGCGCGGGCGGTGGTGTTGGAGAACACCGACTGGGTGGTGAACGTGGCCGCCGGTACCCGGTACGGGCCGGGGAACAGGATCCCGACCACCGCGGCGGTCTGCACCGGCCACGGCACGGGGTAGGCACCGGCGTCCTGGACGTGGTCGATCGACGCCGCCAGGATCCGGCCCTCGTCGTCGAACGCGAGCCGCGCGGTGCCGTGCTCGTGGCGGCCCTGGCCGGCCGACACGAGGTTCTCCTGCCGGTCCTCGATCCACTTCAGCGCGGCCGGGACCTTCCGCGCGGCCAGCATCAAGCACATGTCCTCGCGCTGCGGGACCGCCTTCTGACCGAAGCCGCCGCCGGTGTCGCGCATCACGACCCTGACCCGGTGCTCGGGCATCCCGAGCAGCCGGGAGCAGAACAGCCGGACCTCGTGCGGCGACTGCGTCGACGCCCAGATCGTCATCTCGCCGGTCGGCGCCGAGTACTCCACGATCAGCCCGCGGGTCTCCATCGGCACGGCCGCGTAGGCCTGCTGGTGGAGCGTGTGCTCGACGACGTGCGCCGCCGCCGCGAACGTCTCGGCGAGCTCCTCGGCTGGGCGGCCGCCCAGCTCGCCGGCGATGTTGCGCGGGTAGGACGCGTGCACCAACTCGTCGGACTCCACCGCGGTCGCGTAGTCGACGACCGGGGGCAGCGGGTCGTAGTCGACGAAGACCCGCTCGGCGGCGTCCTCCGCGACGTACCGGTCGACGGCCACGATCAGCGCGACCGGGTCGCCGACGAACCGAACCTCGTCCGAGGCGAGCGGCGGCCGCGGGGTGTCCGGGACGTGCTTCCCCATCAGCGAGTACCAGTGGTCGACGACGTCCGGGTTGAGGTCACCGGCGGTGAACACCGCGTGGACGCCGTCCAGCGCGAGTGCCTCGGACGCGTCGATGCTGAGGACTCGCGCCCGGGCCATCGGGCTCCGGACGAAGTGCGCGTGCAGCATCCCCGGGCGCACCACGTCGTCCACGAAGGTGCCGTGACCCGTGAGCAGGCGGGGGTCCTCGACCCGTGGAAGGCGGGCGCCCGCGTAACGGGCGGCGGCTACATCGGTCATCGGCCGGGTCCTCCGTTCGCCGGGCGGCGGCTCACGGAGGAGAGTGCCACAGTTCTCCGACAATTGTCGGAGAAACCGCGCGAGTCCTCGATGGAGGATGACGACATGCAGCGCTCACCGGAGAACCCGGACCCGGTACTGATCGTCGTGCGCGGGAACTCCGGCTCCGGCAAGAGCACGGTGGCGGCGGCGCTGCAGCGTCGCCACGGCCGCGGCTGCGCGCTCGTCGAGCAGGACTACCTGCGGCGGATCGTGCTGCGGGAGCGCGACTACCCCGGCGGCCTGGCTCCGCGGATGGTCGCGCAGACCGCCCGTCTCGCGCTCGACCACGGCTACCACGTCGTCGTCGAAGGCATCCTGACCGCGTCCCGCTACCGGGACGTCCTGGTCGAACTCGCGGCCGGCCACCGCGGCCGCAGCACGTTCTTCTACCTGGACGTCAGCCTGGAGGAAACGTTCCGGCGGCACGCGGCCCGGCCGCAGGCGACGCTGTTCAGCACCGCGGACATGGCGTCCTGGTACGAGCCGTACGACGTCCTCGGTGCGCCGAACGAGCACGTCGTACCGGAGTCGTCCGGCGTCGAGGAGACGATCGCGTTCGTCGCGGCGACCGGCGGCCTCCCGCAAGACGGCCGCACCGACGACTTCCTGCCGCTCGCCGCCGAGCCCCGTGCGGTGCGTGCTCAGCGCAGCTCGGCCCGCAACCCGCGCACCCACACCGCGTCCGGGTGATCGAGACCCCACGCCTTCGCGAAGATCACATGTGCTCGATCGTGCGTCGCCCGTGCCGCCTCCAACTCTCCTAGCTGCTGCTGCACGAGGCCGAGATTGCCCAGCGTCACCGCGACCCGCGGATGCTCCACGCCGTAGGTGGTCTCCTTGATGCGCAGCGCTCGCTCGTGCGATGCCCGCGCCGCGTCCAGCCAGCCGAGCTGCAGCTGGACGTTACCCAGGTTGCCCAGCGTCGCGGCGACCCACGGATGCTGCGGCCCGTACATCGCCTCGACGATCGTCAGCGCGCGCTCGAGGTAGCGGTGAGCGGTCTCGTAGTCCGCCCGTGCCTCGAGGTACTGGCCGAGCATCCCGAGGACGGGGCCCGCGTTGATGGTCGGCGTCCATCCGGCGCGTTCGAGGTGTCCCATGATCGTCGTGGCATGGGCGGCGAGTTCGAGCGCACCCGGCCAGTTCTGGTGCTTCCACGGCTCGTCGGGGAGGAGCTCGTACACCAGGTCCAGGGCATGGTTCGCCCACGCGGCAGCGATCTCGGGGTCGTGCTCGACGAGCCGCTCCCGGGTCACCTGCGCCACCAGTTGATGGATGCGGAGCCGAACGTCGTCGAGGCGAGTGACCAGACCGGTTCTGACTAGCGCGCCGATGAGCTCCTCCCGACCGGACGCCGTCGCGGCCCGTCGAGCCAGCTCACCGGCCAACGCGCCCTCGAGGACTTCGGGGCGGCCCAGCAGGAGGTCGAGATCGACGTTGTCGGTCTCCAGCCACGCGCAGAGCGAGAGCAGTTCGAGGGCGGCCGGCTGATCGGCCGCCAGCGCGGTGTAGTGGATGAGCCACGTCGTCGCCACGCGGTGCGGGTAGTCCTCGATCCGCTCGGCCAGCAGCCGACCGGCGCCGGCCTGCTCCCGGTACAGCGCTAGGTAGCCGCCGATCGACAGGCCGTGAGTCTCGACGTAAGCCGCGGCCTGCGCCAGCGCGAGGGGAAGATCGCCCAGCTCCGCGGCGAGCGAGTCGGCGGCGGCGCGGGTCCCCGAGTCGGACGGCGTACCGGCGATCCGCAACAGGTAGCTCGTCGATTCCTCGCGGGTGAAGAGGTCGATGTCCAACGTCGTCGCGGTCCGCTGCCACGACCGGTCCCGCGAGGTGATCAGCACGTGGCCCGCCCCGGCCGGCAGCCACGGTCGGACGACCCGCGCCTCCCGCACGTCGTCGAAGACCAGCAACCAATTCGACAGCGTCTCCAGGCGCCGGCAGACCTCGGTCACGGTGAACTCCAGGTCCTGATCGGACGTCGTGCCGAGCGCGGGGGCCAATCCCGCCAGGTCTTCCAGCAGCGTCAGGTCGGACTCCGCCCGCACCCACCAGGTCAGGGTGTACCTGCCGCCCTGACGTCCCTGATACGCGAACTCCAGCGCGGTCTGCGTCTTGCCGATGCCCCCCATGCCGCGCACCGTGGCCACGGCCACCGGCTGCTCGGCGAAGCTCCGCTCGATCGCACCGAGCAGTTCACCACGGCCGGTGAAGACCGGGTTGCGCGGCGGCAGGTTCGCGATGACCGGAGCCGGTCGTGTCGTTGCTGCGCCCGGGGGCGGCCCCGTACCGAGGACGCCGAGCGTGGCCAGCTTCTCGATCAGCAGGTGGGCGAACGTCCGGGGCTCCACTTCGCGGAGGTCGACCGTCACCAGGCCCGCGAGCAAGCCGGGCAGCGCGGTGTCGTCGAAGCGGGCCGGTAGCACCCGCTCTGCCCGGTCCCGCACCGCGCGATCCAGTGCGGCGCGACGCTCCAGCCGCGTCCAGTCGCCCGCGGCGTACTCGGCGGAAACGAACACGACGACCGCCGCGGCCCGATACGCGTAGAGGTCGGACAGCTCCTCCGGCAGGAACTTCCCCCAGAGCGTGAGCTGCTCGTCCGCGTCGTAAAAACATCGCACCCCGGACGCCTTGAGCACCGCGGCGACCTGTTCTACGTAAGGACGCTGCGCTCCGGCGAAGGACAGCGCGACGTCCCAGACCCGACCGTCCGTCTCACCAGCGGCGGACGCATCACCGAACGCGGCCATGATGGCAGCGTAGAGCCATCCGAGCGGTCACATGACCCCGCTCGCGCACCGCGCTCAGGCGGCCGGGATCTCCGGGAACGTCGCGCTGCCGGTCAGGACGAGACGGCCGAGCGTGAACGCGCCGATCGTCGTCGGGCCCTTCGGGCCGATCACGATCGGAGCCACGACGGGAGGCCCGGCGGGCGCCGGGGGTGCCGCCGGAGGCGACGCGAGCTGGGCCTCGATCAAGCCGTGCAGGACGTACGCGAACGGCTTGTCGGACACCGAGACCAGCGGCGCGCGGACCGGCCGGGGTGGGGCGATATCCGGGGTAACGCTCGAAACAGTAGTCATGTCCCGTTCCTCAGGGGTACAGAGGGTGCGCCACCCCAATCGGTTGCACCGAGGGCGCTTGCACTGCCACCGGCCCGGCGCTCCCGTCCCGCTCCCCCGCCGGGAGCGTCACCGCGCGCCGCTCCCGATCGGCTACCGGGCCGCTACCGCAGCCGCACCGGCCCCGCGGCCGCTCAGGGCACCACCGTCACCGGCCAGCGGCCGGTCTTCACCAGCCGCACCGCCAGCGATCCGACCCAGCGATGCCCGGCGTGGGTCGACGCGCCGACGACGACCGCGTCCGCGCGCTCCTCGCCGGCGATCCGGCAGATCTCGGTGTACGGATCACCGCGGACCGCCAGGAACCGCACCGGTATCTCGGCCCAGCCCGTCCACGCCTCGACGCTCTCCCGGAGCTCGGCGATCGACTGCTCCACCGCCTCCTCGGCGAGCTGCGCCGCCTCCGGGGCCATCGCCGCCAGCGCTGCCCGGGTGGCGACGTACACGACGAGGAAGTCGGCGTGCTGACGCCGGGCGAGGCCGGCGGCGTACGCGCCGGCCCGCACCGAGGTCGGACTTCCGTCCACCCCGGCCAGGATCAGTCCACGACCCTCCCGCCCGGACCGCTGCGCCACGGCATCACTATGCCGCAGTCACCGGGCGGGCGGCCCGTCGGCGTTCCCCGGGCCGGGAACCCCGACGGGCCACGGCCCGAGTAGCCAGACTCAGTGCTCGTGCACCATGACGCCGCGGACGTTCGCCCCGTTGAGCAAGTCGTCGTAACCGCGGTTGACCTCGTCCAGCCGGTACGTGCGAGTGATGATCTCGTCGAGCTTCAGGTCGCCGTTCTGGTAGAGGCCGAGCAGCCGCGGGATGTCGGTGGTCGGATTGCAGTCGCCGAACAGGCTGCCGCGCAGCTGCTTGCGGTAGAGCGTCAGCACCGTGCCCGGTAGCTGGATGGTGGGCTCTTCCAGCTTGTTCAGCGCGGTCAGTACGACGATCCCGCCCTTGCCGACGATCATGAAGCCCTCGCCGACGTTCTCCGCGGTCAGCACACCGGGCGTGAGGATCGCGGAGTCCGCCATCTGGCCCTCGGTCAGCGCCGTCACCGCGTCGATCGCCTCGGCGGCGGTGGCGAACGCGTGGGTCGCGCCGAGTTCGAGCGCCTTCTCCCGTTTGTTGGCGAGCGGGTCGACGGCGACGACGTGCTTGGCCCCGGAGAACGCGGCCGCCTGCACCGCGTTGATCCCGATCCCGCCGATGCCGATGATGACGACGGTGTCACCGGCGGTCACCTCGGCGGTGTTCACGACTGAGCCCCATCCGGTGGGGACGCCGCAGCCGACCAGCACCGCCTTGTCCAACGGCAGGCTGTCGTCGACCTTGACGACCGAACTCTGGTGGATGACGCCGTACTGGCTGAACGTCCCCAGCAAGCACATCGCGCCGTACTCACCGGCCTGGCCGCGGAACGGGAATCGCCCGCCGGGCAGCGATCCCTCCAGCAGCGTCGCACCGAGGTCGCAGATGGACTGCCGCCCGGTGGCGCAGTAGCGGCAGGTGCCGCAGTTCGGGATGAACGAGCAGACGACGTGGTCGCCGGGCTTCACCCGGGTGACGCCGGGTCCGACCTCCTCGATGATTCCCGCGCCCTCGTGGCCCAGCACCATCGGCAACCGGGCTTCCAGGTCACCGTGGGCGATGTGGACGTCGGAGTGGCACAGACCCGCGTAGAGGTAACGGATGAGCACCTCGCCGTCGCGGGGCTTGTCGAGTTCCAGTTCCTCGATCTCGATCGGTTTCCCGGGTTGGTGGACGACCGCTGCCTGCGTCTTCATGGGCTCTCCTCGCTCGGACGGTGAGCTGGATCACTCCATGGTGGGCCGGGAGCCTCCGGTTCGGAACCCGTCGGAGCGATTCGCCGGGCGCCAGGGTTCTGTTTGGCCCGATCGAGCACGAAATCTCAGGGCGCCACACGTGGCGCCACGCCCAGATCGGCCACCCGGGCCAGCAGCGCGCGCAGCGTCGCCTGCTCGTCCTCGGTCAACGCACCGAGCGTCTCGGCGAGCCGGGCGTCGGCCCGCTCGCCCGCCCGGTCCCGGACCGCCCGGCCACGCTCGGTGGGCACCACGAGCTTCGTCCGCCGATCGGCCGGTGACGGGCGGCGCTCGACCAGCCCGGCGCGGTCCAGGTCGTCGACGAGCGCGACGACCTGGCTGGGGTCGAGCCCGAGCACCTCGGCGAGGTCACGCTGCGACTCCCCGTCGGCGGACTCGCACACCAGCGAGAGCACGGAGTACTGCCGCACCCGCAGCCCGTCGTCGGCCAGCGCGGCGTTCGTGGCGCGCACCAGCTGGCCGCTCGCCCGGGACATCAGGAAACCGATGTTGTCGACGAACGGCATTAGATGAACCCTTCATTCATTGACACTCTCAATGGTTGAGCTTACCTTCTTTCTCGGAGATCGAGTCCCCCGAGCGGCGAAGAGGCAGCGACATGGACCTGTCAGGCAAAGTAGCGATCGTCACCGGAAGCGGGCGTGGCCTCGGCCTGGCCTACGCGCAGCGGCTGGCAGCGCACGGTGCGGCGGTCGTCGTCAACGACGTGGACGAGGCGGTGGCGAAGGCCGCCGTCGACACGATCACCGAGGCCGGTGGCCGCGCAGTCGCCGAGGTGGTCCCGGTCGGCAGCAGCGACGCCGCCCAGGCCCTGGTCGACCGGGCCGTGGCCGAGTTCGGCCGGCTGGACGTGCTGGTCAACAACGCCGGCATCCTCCGCGACACGACGCTGTGGAAGATGACCGACGAGCAGTTCGACGCGGTGATCACCACCCACCTGCGCGGGACGTTCACCTGCACCCGCGCCGCCGCTGTCAAGCTGCGTGAGCAGGGCGAAGGCGGCCGGATCATCTGCATCGGCTCCCCCACCGGCCAGGTCGGCAACTTCGGGCAGACGAACTACGCCGCCGCGAAGGCCGGCATCGTCGGCATGGTACGCACCTGGGCGATGGAGCTGGCCCGGGCCCAGATCACCGTCAACGCGGTGGTGCCGGTCGCCGCGACCGCGATGACCGAGACCGTGCCGTTCCTCAAGCCGTACATCGAGGCGCTGAACAACGGCGAGCCGCTGCCCGCGTTCGCCCGCCAGCAGCTCGGCTTCGGGACGCCCGAGGACGCCGCCGGGCTGGTCGCGTTCCTCGCCTCGGACGCCGCCGCCGGCATCACCGGCCAGGCAGTCGGCATCGGCGGCGACCGGCTCGCGCTCTGGAGCCACCCGTCCGAGGTCGTCGTCGAGTTCGCCGACGGCACCGGCTGGTCGGCCGACGCGATCGCCGACGTCTGGGCCGACCGGTTCTCCCCGTCGCTGCAGACCGTGGGCCAGCAGTTCCCGGAGCCCCCGCGATGACCCCGGAGAATGGGGCCCGGGCCGGGCTGAACCTCGACGACCTGGTCGCGATCGACGTGCACGTCCACGTGCACGCCGACCAGCACGGGCACATGGCCCTCGACGACGAGCTGTCCGCCGCCGCCTCCAAGTACTTCAAGGGCGACCCGTACGACCCGACCGTGCCCGACATCGCCGCCGACTACCGGGCGCAGAAGATGGCCGCGGTGATCTTCACGGTCGACGCCGAAGCCGCGACCGGCCAGCCGACGCTGTCGAACGAGGAGATCGCCGACCTCGCCGCCGCGCACCCCGACGTCCTGATCCCGTTCGGATCCATCGACCCGGCGCGCGGCGTCGCCGGTATCCGGGCGGCCCGGCGACTGGTCGAGGAGCACGGTGTCCGGGGCTTCAAGTTCCACCCGAGCTTCCAGAACTTCCTGCCCAACGACCCCAGCGTCTACCCGCTCTACGCCGAGATCGAGTCCCTCGGCGTCCCGGCGCTGTTCCACACCGGTCAGACCGGGATCGGCGCGGGTCTGCCCGGTGGCCGCGGCATCAAGCTGCGCTACTCCGACCCGATGCTGATCGACGACGTCGCGGCGGATTTCCCCGGTCTGACGATCATCATGGCCCACCCGTCGGTGCCGTGGCAGGACGCGGCGATCTCGGTCGCCACCCACAAGGCGAACGTCTACATCGACCTCTCCGGCTGGTCACCGAAGTACTTCCCGCCGCAGTTGGTGCACGCGATCAGCCGCCAGCTCAAGCACAAGGTCCTCTTCGGTTCGGACTATCCGCTGCTGCGGCCGGAGCGATGGATCCGCGACTTCGAGACCCTCGACGTCAAGCCCGACGTCCGGCCGCTGGTCATGAAGGAGAACGCCGTCCGGGCCCTCGGGTTGGACCGTGCGTAACGCCGGACTGGGCTCCTGGCCGGAGCGGCGGCGCCGGATCTCGCCGCACCGGGACGCGCTCTGGTTCGAGGGTGTCACCACGTCCCACCTGCAGTTCTCCGACCGCGTGCGGCGCGTGGCCGGTGCGCTCGCCGGCCTCGGCGTCCGCCCCGGTGACCGGGTGGCGTGGCTGGGCTTCAACGACCCGGCCGCCCTGGAGACGCTCTACGCCTGCGGGCAGCTCGGTGCGGTGTGGGTGCCGGTCAACGCTCGGTTCACGGCGCCGGAGGCCGCCTACGTCATCGGGCACTCCGGCGCGTCGGTCGTCGTCCACGGCCGTGACCACGGCGTGATCGCCGACGAGCTGCGCGACCTGACGTCGGTCCGTACGTGGGTGGCGGCGGAGCCGCCGGTCGCCGGCGGCGCGAACTCGCTGCCGTACGAGGAGTTGCTGACCGAGCCGGAGCCGCGGGACGCCCGGGTCACCCTCGACGACCCATGCCTGATCATGTACACCTCCGGGACGACCGGCCGGCCCAAGGGCGCCGTGCTCACGCACGGCAACATGACCTGGGCGTGCATGAGCCAGATCCTCGGCTTCGACTTCGCCTCGGACGAGCGGACGCTCGCGGTCGCGCCGCTGTTCCACATCGGCGGCCTCAACGGCACCGTCAACCCGACGCTGCTGCGCGGTGGGTGCGCGGTGATCGTGCGGTCGTTCGATCCGGCTGCGCTGCTCGCGCTCATCGAGGAGCAGCGCATCAACAGCTTCTTCGGGGTCCCGACGATGCTGGACGCTCTCAGTCGGGAACCGGGCTTCCGTGAACGCGACCTCTCGTCGCTGCGCACCGTGGCCGCCGCCGGGGCGCCGCTACCGATGGAGACGCTGCGTACCTGGCTCGACCGGGGCATCACGGTGCAGCAGGCGTACGGCATGACCGAGTCCGCCCCGGCCGGTACCGTACTCGACTCCGCCGACGCCGTGGCGAAGGTCGGGTCGGCCGGGCGCCCGCAGTTCTTCACCGACGTCCGGGTGGTGCGGCCGGACGGGTCGGAGGCCGCGCCGGGTGAGATCGGCGAGGTGGTCCTGCAGGGGCCGAACATCATGGCCGGTTACTGGAACGAGCCAGACCGCACCGCCGAGGTGCTGGTCGACGGCTGGTACCGATCCGGGGACGCCGGCGTGATCGACGACGAGGGCTTCCTCTACATTCGCGACCGGTACAAGGACATGTACATCTCCGGTGGTGAGAACGTGTATCCGGCCGAGGTCGAGTCCGCGCTCCGCGACCTGGCGGGAGTCGAGGAGGCCGCGGTGATCGGCGTCCCGGACGACCGGTGGGGCGAGGTCGGCCTCGCGTTCGTGGTTCTGTCCGACGGCACGGAAACCGACGCCGACGCGGTCCGCGCCGCCCTGCGCGAGCGACTCGCGGGTTTCAAGGTGCCGCGGGAGATCCGGTTCGTCCCCGAGCTACCGAAAACCGCCACCGGCAAGATCCGTAAGCCCGACCTCCGGAAGGATGTTCTCGCATGAGCACCACCACGACGACCCTCGCCGAGCTGCCGAACCTCAAGGGCACCGAGCTCGGCGTCAGCGACTGGTTCGAGGTCACCCAGGAGCGCGTGAACCTGTTCGCCGACGCGACCGACGACCACCAGTGGATCCACGTCGACCCGGAGCGGGCCAAGGCGGAGAGCCCGTTCGGCGGCCCGATCGGCCACGGGTACCTGACGCTGTCGCTGCTGATTCCGATGTGGTCGCAGGTCCTGACCGTGTCCGACGCGACGATGGGCGTGAACTACGGGCTGAACAAGGTTCGTTTCCCCGCGCCGGTGCCGGTCGGCTCCAAGATCCGGCTCACCGCGACGCTGAAGGACGTCGAGGAGGTGTCCGGCGGCTACCAGCTGACGATCGGCGCCGTGATCGAGGCCGAGGGCGCACCCAAGCCCGTCTGCATCGCGGAGCCGATCTTCCGCACGTACGGCCCGCGCTGATTTCTGGCCAGTTACCGACGTATCAGCGCCGGCTGATACGTCGGTAACGGGACATCTACGAGAACAGCCACGTCCGTCCGGGCGCGTCGAAGTTGCATCCGCCCCGGACACCGTACGTGTCCTTGGCCATGCCGTTAGCGCTCATGCACGCGCCGGTTTGGCGGTGGCGAATGTTGGTCCAGGCGGCGTTGTCCGCGACGAACTGCCAGTCCTGGTAGGGATTGATGTTGGCGGAG
The DNA here is from genome assembly GCF_039536245.1 of Cryptosporangium minutisporangium. Taxonomy (NCBI): domain Bacteria; kingdom Bacillati; phylum Actinomycetota; class Actinomycetes; order Cryptosporangiales; family Cryptosporangiaceae; genus Cryptosporangium; species Cryptosporangium minutisporangium. Next base: position 15,195 of record NZ_BAAAYN010000024.1, read on the forward strand.
GAGCAGTTCGTCACGAAGACGTCCAGCCCCGAGTTCATCGCGAGACAGAGTCGGCTCTCGTCGTTCTGCAGCCTGAACCCCCGAGCGGCAGGTAGATCCGCCGCCACTTGTGGTAGCCGGAGCCGCTGCCGCAGTCGGCGATGTAGGAGTTGGAGTAGTTGGCGCTCAGGCAGCCGTCTTCGACGTAGCCGTTGATGATCAGCGACGGGTTCCGCGACGGCGCGGCCGAGGCCGCCTGCGGCGTCAGCGTCACGACCGCCACGACCACGACGACGATCGCGAGGAGTGCCCGAGGGAACGCGAGCCCTCGGTGGAGTCCGCTGGTCACGAGTAGGTACCTGCCTTTGCTCACGTCCGGTGTGAAATACGGACGCTAGCGGGGCAGAAAGGGACACCGAAGGGGTCGACGGGAGTCCGCTAGGGCAACGGCGGGTGAACGTCAGTCCCCTGACGGGCGCTTGCGGACGAGGGTGGAGCGGACGGCGGTGGCGACCACGTCGCCGTGCTGGTTCGTCCCGGTGTGGGCGAACGTCACCACACCCTCGCCCGGGCGGCTGCGAGACTCCCGCAGGTCCGTGACCACGGTGGAGGCGTAGAGCGTGTCGCCGTGGAAGAGCGGCTTCGGGAACGCGACCTCGCCGAAACCCAGGTTCGCGACGATCGTCCCCTGCGTCAGCTGCGCCACCGAGAGCCCGATCAGCGTCGAGAGCGTGAACATCGAGTTCACCAGGCGCTGACCGAACGCCGTCTCCGCGGCGAACGCGGCGTCCAGGTGCAGCGCCTGGGTGTTCATCGTCAACGTCGTGAAGAGCACGTTGTCGGCCTCGGTGATCGTCCGCCCCGGCCGGTGGTCGTAGACGACATCGGTCTCGAACTCCTCGAACCACAGCCCACGCTGGACGATCCGTCGCGCGCTCACAGGCCGACCTCCCGGGCGATCAGCATGAGCTGCACCTCGGTCGTGCCCTCGCCGATCTCCAGCACCTTGCTGTCCCGGTAGTGCCGGGCCACCGCGTACTCGTTCATGAACCCGTAGCCGCCGTGGATCTGGGTGGCGTCCCGCGCGTTGTCCATCGCGGCCTCGCTCGCGATGAGCTTCGCGATCGAGGCCTCCTTCTTGAACGGCTTGCCGGCCAGCATCCGGGCGGCCGCGTCGTAGTAGGCGGTGCGGGCGGTGTGCGCCCGGGCCTCCATCCGCGCGATCGTGAACGCGATCGACTGGTGGCCGCCGATCGGCTTGCCGAACGCCACCCGCTCCGACGCGTACTTGACGCTCTCGTCGACGCAGCCCTGCGCGGCACCGGTGGCCAGCGCCGCGATCGCGATCCGCCCCTCGTCCAGGATGCGCAGGAAGTTCGCGTAACCCCGGCCGCGGTCGCCGAGCAGGTTCTCCGCGGGCACCCGCACGTCGTCGAAGGTCAGCGGATGGGTGTCGGACGCGCGCCAGCCCACCTTGTCGTAGGCAGGGCCGGCGGTGAACCCGGGGGTGTCGGTCGGCACCAGGATCGTGGAGATCTCCTTCTTCCCGTCCGCGCCGGTCGCGGTCACCGCCGTCACGGTCACCAGGCGGGTGATGTCGGTGCCGGAGTTGGTGATGAACTGCTTGGAGCCGTTGAGAACCCAGGAGTCGCCCTCGCGGAGTGCGGTGGTGCGCGTTCCGGACGCGTCGCTGCCGGCACCCGCCTCGGTGAGACCGAACGCCGCGAGCGCGCGTCCACTGGTCAGCTGCGGCAGCCACGCCTTCCGCTGCTCCTCGGAGCCGAAGCGGTAGATCGGCATCGCACCGAGCGAGACCCCGGCCTCGAGGGTGATCGCCACGCTCTGATCGACCTTGCCGAGTTCCTCCAGCGCCAGGCAGAGCGCGAAGTAGTCGCCACCCATGCCGCCGTACTCCTCCGGGAACGGCAGGCCGAACAGCCCCATCGACGCCATGCCCGCGACGACCTCGTAGGGGAACGAGTGCTCCGCGTCGTGGACGGCCGCGACCGGGGCGACCACCGAGCGCGCGAACTCCCGGACGGTCAGCGCGAGGTCGCGGTGGTCTTCGGAGAGGAGATCGAGCGCGGTGTCGGTCATGTCCGGTCCCGTCGTCGGGGTGGCGGTCTCAGTTAGTGGCGACTAACTGGGATACAGCGTAGGCGGGCGTATCCAGTGTGTCCAGGCGACGCGGCTCGCGGCCGTGCGGGCTCAGCGCAGGACCGCGAAGGCCATCTCCCGGAGGATCTCCCTGGTGCGAGCCGGTGCGACGCCCTGCGCGCTGTACGGCGTCGAATTGAGCAGGCCGAACACCGCGTGCGCCCGCACCCGTGCTTCGTCCTCCGCCAGGCCGGGGCGGATCGCGCAGAGGACCGTCACCCAGAGCTCGACGTAGGTCCGCTGGGTCTGTCGTACCCGGTGCAGCGCGTCGGCGGGCAGGCTGGCCAGGTCCCGGTCGTGGATCCGGATCAGCTCCGGATCGCCGAGCGCGAAGTCCAGGTGGAAGTCGATCAGGCCGGCCAGCGCCGCGGCGGGCGTCGGGGCCGCGACCACCACCGCGTGGCCGCCGCGCAGCAGCCGGTCGCTGACGCCGACCGTCAACTCCACCAGCACCGCTTCCTTGTTCGGGAAGTGCCGGTAGACGGCCGGGCCGCTGATTCCGACGGCGGCGCCCAGATCCTCCAGCCGCACGCCGGGGAAGCCGCGCTCGGCGATGAGCGTCGCGCCGGCCCGGAGCAGCTGGCGCCGCCGGTCGGCCTTGAGCGCGCTCCGCCGCGTCTCGGCGGCCGAGGTCCCGCCGGCGTTCGCGTCGGGTCCCGCCCCGCCGGACCCGTCGGTGCGGCCGACGCCGCCGGACCCGTCGGCGCCGGTCGGCTGGGTGGGTATCGGGCTGGCCGACGAAGCCCCGTCGGCGCCGGTCGCCCAGGCGTCCATCCCAGCCTCCGTCGCCTCCGGTGAACCCTTGTCCTGGCTCAGACCGTCGCCGGAGGCCGGGTGACCCGACACGCGGCGGTCGGGAGAGTTCGGTTAACCGCAGCTTACTCAATTTTCGGTTAGTGCGGATTAACCCGCGTCGGGCCAGGAGATCACCGTGCGGGTGTGCGGGCGGTCCAGCACGAACCCGGCGGGCAGCTCGGCGTCCGGCGTACCGGCGGGGTGCACCACGATCCGGGCCGGTGGTGCGGTACGCCGGTCCCGCCCCCACACCCGGTGCGGCTCCGCGAACTCCTCCGCCAGCTCGGCGGCGTCCGGGCCGTGGGCGAGCACCGACAGCTCGGCACCGCCCGCCGCCTGGCGTCGCCACGACCGGTACGCGAACGTTCCGCCGCGGGTGATCGCCGGCGTTCCCCCACCCGCCCAGGTCGGGTACGCCAGCCCGCGCTCGACGGCGCGCTCGCTCGCGGTGAGCAGACAGAACCCGCGCAGCGTCGTGGCCAGCCAGAGATCGAGGTGCTCGACGTAGGGTTCCTCGGGGCCGACGACGACCCCGGTCGGGCGCTCCACCCGCGGCCGGCGGAGCGCGGTGCGCAGCGCTGCGGCGTCCGCGTGCTGGCCGTCGTCGAGGACGAGGTACACGTCGTCGCCGTCCAGCGACACCCGAAGCTCGCGGCGCTCGCCGGCGCCGCGCATGCGGACGAAACCGCACAGCTCGTACCCGCGGCTGACCAGCGTCCGGCCGACGCGGTCGAACGCGACCGAGCGGGTCAACCCGCAGAGCCGCAGCGGGACCACCAAGCGCCCGCCGTCGACGAGCTGCGCGACCCAGGCCGGCGGGGTGTCCGCCGCCTCGACCGTCACCACGATCCGGTCGTAGGGCGCACCGTCCGGCACGCCGAACTCACCGTCGGCCTGCACCACCTCGACGTCGGTGCAGCCGATCGCCGCCAGGCAGCGCCGGGCCCGTTCGACGACGTCCGGATCGACGTCGGCGCTGGTGACCCGGCCGTCCGGCCCGACCAGCTCGCGGAGCAGCGCGGCGTTGTACCCGCCGCTGCCGATCTCCAGGACGCGGTGCCCGGGTCGGACGTCGAGTTGGGTGAGCATCATCGCGACGATCGACGGCGCCGACACCGAGCTGATCGCGATGCCGTGCGCGTCCCGCTTGGTGACCACCGCGGAGTGCTCGTCGTAGGCGTCCGCCAGCGGGATCCCCGGTACGAACACCTCGCGCGGAATCGTGAGCATCGCCGCCCGCACCGCGGGGTCGACCGGCGCGAACAGCTCGGCCCGCCAGTCGTCGATCGCCGCGACGAGCTTGCGCCGGAGCGCGTCCGGGCCGGGCTCGTCGGCGGTCGGCATGGGGCCAGTGTGGACCCGAATGCCCGCGCACGCAGCCCTCTCGGTCGGTTCCGGGCGACGGTCGGCGGCGCGCGTCTCGTCGACCTACCGGCTGAACCGAACAAGGACGGATCAGCCTTCCGCATTGCGGAAGTAACGGTCGGCAGGCGCGGGTGGCGCCACTCACACTGACCACCCGACCGAGGGCTGAGCGTGGAGAGGGCTGACGATGACGTCGATCGTGCGCAACCAGTGGTACGTGGCCGCCTACGGCCGCGAGATCGGACGGGACCTGTTCTCCCGGACGATCTGCGGGGAGTCGATCCTGTTCTGGCGGACCGAGGCCGGCACCGTGACCGCGATATCCGACCGGTGCGTGCACCGCCGCTTCCCGCTCTCCGAGCACCCCAGCCACCTCGTCGGCGACACCGTCGTCTGCGGCTACCACGGGTTCACCTACGGCGCGGACGGCGTCTGCGTGGCGGTGCCCGGTCAGACCAGGGTTCCGCGGACCGCACGGCTGCGCTCGTACCCGATCGTGGAGCAGGACTCGTTCGTCTGGGTGTTCATCGGCGACCCGGCACTCGCGCCCTCGACGCCGATCCCCCGGGCGCCGTGGCTCGACCTCGACGGCTGGACGACCGTGTCGGGCATGGAGCCGCTCGCCGCGCGGGCCAGCCTGCTCATCGACAACCTGCTCGACCTCTCGCACGAGACCTACCTGCACGGCGGATACATCGGCACCCCCGAGGTGGCCGAGACCCCGATCACGACCGAGGTCGACGAGGAAGCCGGGATCGTCTACGTGTCCCGCCACATGGCCGACGCCGCCTGCCCGCCGTTCTACGCGAAGTCGACCGGCATCACCGGCCGGATCACGCGCTGGCAGGACATCGAGTACACGCCGCCCTGCCTGTACAAACTGCACTCCCGGATCGCGCCGGTCGGGGTGCTGCCGAACGCCGACGGCAGCGACCCGGACGCGTTCCACGTCGAGGTCGTGTACGCGATCACGCCGGAGACCGAGCACTCGACCCACGACTTCTGGGCGGTGGCCCGCGACTTCGCGCTCGACGACCAGGGCGTGTCGGACTTCCTGGCCGAGAGCAACCGCACGGTCGTGCTGCAGGACGTGACCGCGCTCGACGTCCTGGAGCGGGTGATCGCGACCGAGGCGGACGGGTACCAGGAACTGTCGATCAACATCGACACCGGTGGCCTCGCGGCCCGCCGGTTGATGGCGAAGCTGGCCGCGGCCGGCGCCGGGTCGGCTCCGGCGGCTGCCCCGGCCGCCCGATGACGGCCGCGGGCCCCGGCGCACGGGGCGCCGGGGCGCGGGTACTGCACGTGGACTGGCTGCCCGGCTCCGACCGGCTCCACGGTCGCTGTCACTGCGGCGCGGAGAGCGACGCGGACGACCCGGTGGTGCTCTGGGAGTGGCTGCTCGCCCACCCCGACCACCCTGCCGGCGGCGCGATCGAGCCACCTCCGGCGCCGCTGCCGCGGCCACCCGCGCACGTCGTCACCGACCCGGTGATGCTCCGCCGCCGGCCGGCGCGGGTGTGACGTTCGCCCGGAGGCGATGACCGCGCCATTGACAGATGGCATCCTGACTATGACCTGCCGCATGGACGAGGAGAGGCCCGTGCACAGCACGCACGACGAGGTGGACCTGCGTCTCCGGATCGCCCGCCGCGAACGCGTCGCCGACGGCGTCGTGACGCTGGAGCTCCGGAGCCCCGCCGGAGCCGCGCTCCCCGCATGGGCACCGGGAGCGCACGTCGACGTGGCACTCGGACCGGACCTGGTCCGGCAGTACTCGCTCTGCGGCGACCCGGCCGACCGGTCGGTGTGGCGGATCGCGGTGCTCCGCGAGGGCGAGAGCCGCGGCGGCTCCCAGTACGTGCACGACAAGCTCGACGAGGGTCAGCTGGTCGACGTCCGCGGGCCGCGCAACCACTTCGCGCTGGAGCCCGCGGCGCGGTACGTGTTCGTCGCCGGCGGCATCGGGATCACGCCGATCCTGCCGATGGTGGCCGCCGCTGCGGCGTCCGGCGCCGAGTGGGAGCTGCACTACGGCGGCCGCACCGCGGCGTCGATGGCGTTCGCGGCCGAGCTGACCGCCGCGCACGGCCCGCGGGTCACCCTACGTCCGCAGGACGAGCAGGGTCTCCTCGACCTGGACGCGATCCTCGGCACGCCGCGCGCGGACACCCTCGTCTACTGCTGCGGGCCCGAGCCGCTGCTGCTGGCGGTCGAGGAGCGGTGCACGTCCTGGCCGTCCGGCGCGCTGCACGTCGAGCGGTTCTCGCCCAAGGAGCAGGGTGAGCCGGTGCGGCACGAGTCGTTCGAGGTCGAACTGGCGCAGACCGGGGTGACGGTCACCGTGCCGCCAGACAGGTCCATCCTCGAGGTCGTCGAGGAGGCCGGTGCACTCGTCCTGTACTCGTGCCAGGAGGGCACGTGCGGCACGTGCGAGACGCCGGTGCTGAGCGGCGCGGTCGACCACCGGGACAGCCTGCTGACCGAAGAGGAGTGCGCGGCGAACGACACGATGTTCATCTGTGTGTCCCGCGCCGCCGGCCCGAAGCTCGTCCTCGATCTGTGACCTGCCGGGCACGGCCCGGCCTCTACCGTGGGAGGCATGCGCAACTGGAGGTCTCCGGCCCTGCTGGCGGCGGGTGGCGTTCTCGGAGCGGCGGCCCTGTTCGCGGGCGGATCGCCGGTCTTCGCGGTGATCCTCCTGCTCTGGTTCCTCGGCTGGGCCTGGGCGTCCACGCCGCTGCTCGTGCGATCGTCGGTGACCGCGGCGGAGGCGCAGGCGCGCAGCGCGGAGGACGGCCGGCCGATCGTCTACTGGCGACCGGGCTGCCCGTTCTGTCTGCGGATGCGGCTCGGCCTGCTCCCCGTCGGGCGGCGCGTGCACTGGGTCAACATCTGGAGCGACCCGGAGGGCGCGGCCGCCGTCCGCGCCGTGGCCGACGGGAACGAGACCGTGCCGACGGTGATCGCCGCCGGAGCGGCACACGTCAACCCGGCCCCGTCGGCGGTCCGCGGCTGGGCGCGGTCCGGCGCCTGAGGGGAACCGGCTTGGCGTGCGCTCAGGCGGTCAGGGCGCCGTACGCGTCCGGGCGGCGGGTCTCCAGGAACGGGAAGAGCGTCAGCCAGTCCCGGCGCTGGTCCAGATCGAGCGGCGCGACCAGCACCGCGTCGCCCTCGCGCGGGGCTTCGGCGAGCACCCGGCCGTACGGGTCGGAGATGAACGAGCTGCCGTAGAACGTGATCAGCCCTTCCGAGCCCCAGCGGTTCGGCACGACCATGAACGTGCCGTTCGCGATGCCGTTGCCGACGATGACCTGCCGCCAGAGCGGCGCGGTGTCGAAGTCGGGGTGGTCGGGCTCGGAGCCGATCGCGGTCGGGTAGGCGAGAACGTCGGCGCCGGCCAGCGAGTAGGCACGCGCGACCTCGGGAAACCACTCGTCCCAGCACGTCGGGAGGCCGATCCGCGCACCACCGGACAGCTCGACCGGCGCGAACGCGTCGGACTCGGCGGGGCCGGGCCGGAAGTAGTGGTCCTCGTAGTACCCCGCGGTCACCGGGATGTGGGTTTTGCGGCGGCGTCCCAGCAGGGTGCCGTCCGGCGCGACGAGGACCGCGGTGTTGAAGCCCAACCCGTCGTCGGCCGGGCTGCGCTCGAACAGCGACGCGTGCACGATCACGCCGGTGGCCGCGGCCGCCTCGGCGGCGAACCCGCGGGTCGGGCCGGTCTCCAGGTCCTCCGCGGTGGCGGTGGCGTCGCCGGTGGGGCGGGTGTCCGCCGGGTACCGGGAGAGCGTCAGCTCGGGGAGGAAGACGACCTGGGCGCCGGCCTCCGCGGCGGTGCGGACGCCGTCGAGCAGCACCTCCCGGTGCTCGGCCGGGTCGGCGTGCCAGCGGGTCTGCACCAGGCCGACGGGAAGAACGCCGCGGACCGGTGCCTCGACGCGGGCCGGTGAGTCGGTGGCGGAGGCGGTGATCAGGTCCATGAGACCTCCTCGAGGGGCTGCGGCTGCGGTGGGACGGTTCGGGGCTGCTGCTGGGTGATGCAGTGGACGCCGCCGCCGAAGCGGAAGACGTCCCGGGCGTCGACGAGCACGACCTCGCGGCCCGGGTAGGCCTCGGCCAGCACGGCGGCGGCCTGGGCGTCGCGGGGGTCGTCGAACGCGCAGAGCACGACGACGCCGTTGGCCACGTAGTGGTTGACGTAGGAGTAGTCGACCAGTTCACCGTCGATCTCGGTGACGGTAGGGGCGAGCAGTTCGAGAACCTCGAGCCCTTGGTCGCGGAGGATCTGGGTGGCTTCCTGGCTCACCGCGTAGTCGGGGTGGCCGGGGTCGGGCTGGGTGTGCACGACGACGGTGCCGGGCCGGGTGAACGCGGCGACGATGTCGACGTGTCCCTTGGTGCCCAGTTTGCCGTAGTCCGCGGTGAGCCCGCGGGGTAACCAGATCGCGGTCGTGGTGCCGAGCCGGGCGTGAACCTCCGCCTCGACCTGCGCGCCCGTCCAGCCGGGGTTGCGGTCGGGGTCCAGCTGGACGGTGTCGGTGAGCAGCACCGTTCCGGCGCCGTCGACGTGGAAGCCGCCGCCCTCCTGGGTCAGTGTGGACGCGATGCGCGGCACCCCGGCCGCGTCGGCGACCCGCCGGGCCACCTGCCGGTCGTCGACCCAGGAGGCCCAGGGTTGGGCGCCCCAGCCGTTGAACCCCCAGTCCACGGCGTATGGGCCACCGTTCGGGCCGTAGACGAACGTCGGGCCGCTGTCGCGCAGCCACGCGTCGTCGATCGGCACCGCGAGCGTGGTGATGCGCGGGTCGAGTAACTCGGCGCGGTCGCCGGGGTCGACCAGCATCGTGACCGGTTCGTAGCGCACGATCGTGTTGGCCACCGCCGTCCAGGCGGCCCGGGCCGCGGCGAGCTCGACGCCGTCACCGAACGTCTGGTTCGGGGTGGGGTACGCCATCCACGTGCCGGCGTGCGGTGCCCACTCGGCGGGCATCCGGGTCTTTCCTGGGTCGCGTGACGACGCGTCCGGCACGACTGGCCTCCTTGAGCAGACCGCCACGATAACCGAATCAGATTCGGTTACTGAAGGGCTCCCTGGGACGAGGTGACGGATTCCGCTTGGCGGCTCGCTTAACCCCTTTTCCGCCTCCGACTTTCGGCACGGCCGGAGCGGGCGCAGCAGCCGTCGGCCGGGAGGCGTCAGTGCACGAGCTGCGCGAGACCGGCGAGCAAGCTGTTCAGGCCGATCTCGAACGATCGCTGCGACCGGTCTCCCGGCTGCGAGCGGGTCGCCGCGATCGCCGCGCTGAGCGCCGACTCCGGATTCCCCGAGTCGGCCCAGACGTCCATCGGCGCCGCCGCGTCGAGGGCGGATCCGAGGATGAAACAGTCCAGGACGCTGACCGCGTGCAGCAGGTCCTCGTCGGCGAACCCGGCGCGGCTGAGCACATCGGCGAGCGCCTCGTAGCTGGCGAGCGTCTCGGGCGCGGTGACGGTCTGCGCGGTCAGTAACGGCACGACGCCCGGATGGCGGGCCATCGTCGCCCGGTACCGCCGGGCCCACTCCTCGGTGTAGGCGCGCCACCCGGCGGTCTCGTCGAACGGCCCCTCGAAGTCGCGGCTAAGCAGACCGCGGATGCCCTCGATCACCGCTTCCCGCCCACCGGCGAAGTGGTGGTAGATCGACGAGACGCTGACGTTCAGCGTCGTGGCGAGTTTGGGCAGCGTGAGCGTTCCGGTCTCGTCGATCTGCGCGAGCGCCGCCGCGGCGATCTGATCGCGCGACAGCAGCGGAACGCTCGGACGCGGCACGGTGCGGTCAGCCCCTCTCGACGGTCGAGACGCGGCCCTCATCCTTGCATCGGGATCAGCTCCGCCGGGCAGGGGCGTGGTTGTCGCGCTTCCCGGCCGGACAGCGGCGTGATTGTCGCGCTTCCCGGCCAGACAGCGGCGTGATTGTCGCGCTTCCCGGCCAGACAGCGGCGTGATTGTCGCGCTTCCCGGCCAGACAGCGGCGTGATTGTCGCGCTTCCCGGCCAGACAGCGGCGTGATTGTCGCGCTTCCCGGCCAGACAGCGGCGTGATTGTCGCGCTTCCCGGCCAGACAGCGGCGTGATTGTCGCGCTTCCCGGCCAGACAGCGGCGTGATTGTCGCGCTTCCCGGCCAGACAGCGGCGTGATTGTCGCGCTTCCCGGCCAGACAGCGGCGTGATTGTCGCGCTTCCCGGCCAGACAGCGGCGTGATTGTCGCGCTTCCCGGCCAGACAGCGGCGTGATTGTCGCGCTTCCCGGCCAGACAGCGGCGTGATTGTCGCGCTTCCCGGCCAGACAGCGGCGTGATTGTCGCGCTTCCCGGCCAGACAGCGGCGTGATTGTCGCGCTTCCCGGCCAGACAGCGGCGTGATTGTCGCGCTTCCCGGCCAGACAGCGGCGTGATTGTCGCGCTTCCCGGCCAGACAGCGGCGTGATTGTCGCGCTTCCCGGCCAGACAGCGGCGTGATTGTCGCGCCTCCCGGCCAGACAGCGGCGTGATTGTCGCGCNACAGTGGTTGTCGTCGATCCTGTGCCATGGCACGGAATCGACGACAACCATTTGGCGGCCACCCCGAAGGCGTGACAACCACTCCCTGCCGCGCGCCTGTCCTCACGGGCGGCGGAGGCCGGGCTGGCGTCGCGCCCCGCGCCGAACCGAGAGCGTTGACGCAACCGAGAGGTTGCTATAGGTTCGGTGGCAACCGACGAGTTGCTACCTGGAGGCGGAGATGACGTTCCCCGATCGGATCGAGCGCACGCTGGAGCTGACCCACTCCCCCGAGAAGGTCTGGGCCGCGCTCACCACGGCCGAAGGCCTCGGCACCTGGTTCGGCCAGCGCGCCGAGGTCGACCTGCGCGTCGGTGGTCAGGTCAAGCTCGCCTGGGACAGCGGCGACACCGCCGTCCTCACGATCGAGCGGCTCGAGCCGCCGCACGTCTTCGCGTACACCTGGCCGATCTACGGCCTCCCGGAGGGCGATCCGCGACGCACCTTTGTGGAGTTCACGCTGGCGCCCACCGGCACGGGCACCACGCTGACGATGGTCGAGACCGGGTTCGCCCAGGCACCGGACGCCGAGACCCACAAGGTCGCCCACAACGGCAACACCGAGGGCTGGACGAACGAGCTCGGCGAGCTGGTCGCGTACCTCGATGGACGACTTTGATCCGGAGGCGGTGGCCCAGGAGGTCTTCACCGCCCTGGCCGATCCGAGCCGGCGCAGCATCCTCGCCGCGCTCGCGGCTCGGGGGCCGGCCACCGCGACCGACCTCGCCGGCCAGCTGCCGATCACCCGGCAGGCGATCGCCAAGCACCTCGCGCTGCTGGCCGAGGCCGGGCTGGTCGTGGCCGAGCCCGGCGAGCGGCGCCGGGTCCGGTACCGGTTGGACTCGGCGCCGATGAAGGTGGCGCAGCAATTCCTCGGCGCGCTGGCCCGCGACTGGGACGGCCCGCTCGCGGCACTGCGCGACCGCCTGACGTGAGGGAGAGATCGATGGACAACCAGGAGGCGTGGGAGGAACCGCGGGGACGCGCGGTCCCGCTCGGACTGCACGTCGGTGGCCCGGCGATGCGGGTGCCCGACGAGTACTCGGCCGGGTGAGACCTTGGCGGGGCCGGTAGCGTCGCTGGCCATGACGTGGCCTCCGGATCCCCAGCAGCCCCACAACGGACCTCCGCCGCCGTACGGGCAGCCCCAGCAACCTTTACCCCAGCCACCCTCGTACGGCGGCGGCCCCCAGCAGCCCTACGGCGCCCCCGACCCCTACGGGCAGCCCGCGTACGGCCAGCCCGCTTACGGGCAACCCGACTACGGCCAGCCCGCTTACGGGCAGCCGGGCTTCGGCCAGCCCGGGCCCGGACCCGGCCAGCCCGGTCCCGGCCAGCCCGGACCCGGCCACCCGTACGGGCAGCCCCCGAAGAAGTCGTCCGGCGGCAAGATCGCGCTGTTCGTGATCGGCGGCGTCGTCGCGCTGTGCTTGGTCTTCGGCGTCATCGGCGCGGTCTGGTACGGCATGCGGGACTCCGACTCCGACGCCGACACCGTGACGACGGCGGAGAGCGCGCAGTCCGGGTCCGACGGCGCGTTGAACCAGCCGGCCCGCGACGGGAACACCGAGTTCACCGTGAAGTCCGCGGAGTGCGGCGCCACCTCGGTCGGCGACGAGTACTCCCAGAAGACCCCGAAAGGTCAGTTCTGCCTGGTCACCGCCACGGTCAAGAACCTCGGCAACGAGCCGCTGTCGTTGGAGGCCGGGACGAACGAGGCCTACAACGCCGAAGGCCAGGAGTTCAAGGCCGACATCTCGGCGTCGATCGCGGCCAACGAGGACCTGACGCTGTTCCTGAGCGACGTCAACCCGGGCACCAGCACGGAGGTGACCTGGGTGTGGGACATCCCGCAGGGCCAGAGGATCACCAAGGTCAAGCTGTTCGAGTCGTTCTCCAGCAACGGGGTCGAGATCAAGGTCGGCTGAGCGCGGCGAGCCCTGGGCCTCCCAGCCACTCACCCGCTCGCCGACCGTGGTCGCCCCGCGAGCCGGGCCTCCAACCGGCGGATCCTCGTCTCCAGCCGGGCCTGATCCATCCGGAGCTCGCCGATCAGCCGCCCCAGGCTCTCGGCCGGCCGGTCGGCCAGCTCGACGGCGTGCGGCGGCGACTCGCGCTCGTCCCGCAGGTCGCCGGAGAGCATCCGGGCGTGCAAGTGCCGGAGCTCCGCGCCGGGTCCGACACCGACGTGCTCGACCAGATGCTCCCGCGCCGCGCGGTAGGCGGCAAGCGCCTCGCCCACCCGGCCGCTGCGGTAGAGCGCGAGCATCAGCGCGGCCCGCAGCCCCTCGCGCAGCGGATAGGCGTCGACGAGCGGCAACAGCTCGGTGACGAGCGCCCGGTGGGCGCCGACGCGGAGCAGCGCCTGGGCGCGCTCCTCCAGCACGGTGACGCGTAACTCCTCCAGCCGCGAGCGCTCGGCCTGGACGCAGGGTGAGTCGCCGGCGGCGCCGGAGAGCGCGGGGCCCTGCCACAGCTCCAGGGCGTCGTCGTAGAGGCCGGAGCCGCGGTGGTACGCGCCGGTGGCGACCGCCTGGCGGGCGGCGAGCACCAGGGCCTGGAAGCGCAGCCCGTCGACCGCGTCGTCCGCGACGTGCAGCGCGTAACAGGCGCCGCGGGTGACGATCACCGCGCCGGCCACCTCGGTGCAGGCGAGGCTGAGCCGGTGGCGGAGCCGGCTGACGAGCGCGTGGACGGCGTGCGCCGGGTGGCGGACCCGGCCGGACCAGATGCCCTCGGCCAGGTGCTCACGGGTGACCGGTTGCCCGAGGTGGGCGACCAATTCGGCGAGCAGAGCGGACTCGCGGGCTGCGGAGATCGGCACGATGCCCCGCGGTCCTTCGACGGTGAGGGAACCAAGGATGTTGAGGCGCACCGATCCTCCGGTTCTGTCAAAGGGGAATCGACAAGTCCTTAACAGGCGACATAAGGCAGAAGGTAACGCAGGGTTCGACAGTTACTACCGTTCGATGCCGAGCCGTTATCTCGTCCCCGTTGGAGCGGGATGAGACCGGTTTGAGAGCACCGTCGGGCAGAGTTCCGCGTCGCAGGGCTCCCGGTGATCCCGGGAGCGAGCCGACTTCCGAAGGGACCACCGACCGTGAGCAGACTCTTCGCGTTCCGGGTTGCGAGCCCGGTCACCGATCCACCGCAGAGCCCCGTGGCGACCGGCTACGACGCCGCCACTCAGACGCTCGTCTGGGAGGGCGACAGCGGCACCACGATGGGCAGCGCCCTCTGTTCGGGCGGCTACTACAGCGGCCGGAACCCCTGCCAGTCCACCGGCACGGCGTGCACCGGAACCAGGTGCAGCAAGTCCTACCTGGGCTGCTACGCCTGCGACTACGCCTGATCCGGTCGCGGCGCCGGCCGACGGCGCTCCGGCCGGCGCCGCACCCCGGGAGGAAGCGTGAGTTCTGCCCAGATCGTCATTTCGACGAACGTCTTCGACGCACACACCGACGTCCTGATCGATCTGCTCGTTCGACGCGGGCACGAGCCGATCCGGGTCAACTCCTCGGAGCTCCCCGGCGGCGCGGTGCTCTCCGCCCGCCTCGACGGTCCGGAGTGGACCGGCACGCTGCACGTCACGGCCGGTGGCCGCACGTTCGCGTGGGAAGACGTCACCGCGGTCTGGTGGCGCAAACCGACCGGCTTCGGACTGCCCGCCGACCTGTCGGAGTGGGAGCGGGAGTTCGCCGAGGAGGAGCTCCGGCACGCCACCGGTGGCCTCTGGGCGTCGCTGGACTGCTACTGGATGAGCCGCCCCGACGACATCCGGCGAGCCGGCTACAAGCTCGAGCAGCTCCAGCGGGCGCGCCGGCTCGGGCTCGCGGTCCCCCGGACGCTGATCAGCAGCGATCCGGCGGCCGTGCGCGAGTTCGCCGACGACTGCGACGGCCGGATCGTCTACAAGGTCCTCACCGACCCGTACCTGATGGCCGGACGCACCGTTGATCGCAACCACGATGCCGACGTCGAACCGCGGTTCGTCGCGACGACGCTGGTCACCGCCGCCGAGCTGGCGGCGCTGGAGTCGACGGTCCGCACCGTGCCGTGCCAGTTCCAGGAGTTCGTCGAGAAGCGGGTCGAGTACCGGGTCACGGTGATCGGGGACGACCTGTTCGTCGCCGAGATCAGCCCGGCCGACGGTCCGCCGCCGGGCGTCGACTGGCGGACCGAGACCGATCGGCTCCGGATGCGGCCCGGATCGCTCCCGGACGACGTCGCCGAGGCGTGCCTGGCGCTGGTGCGGTCGTACGGTCTGCAGTTCAGCGCGATCGACCTGGTCCGGGACAGGGACGGCCGGCTGCTGTTCCTGGAGAGCAACCCCAACGGCCAGTTCCTCCACGTCGAACAACGGGTGCCGGAGCTGCGGATGGCCGACGCGGTCGCGACCCGGCTGATCACGGGGCGGTGAGCCGTGGACGCGCTCACTGCACTCGCCTCCGTCCGCGGCCGCCCGGTGCTCTGTTGCCACGGGCGGATCGACGAGGACCTCGCCGACCGGCTCGATCCGCTCGTCCGGGACCTCCCCTGCGGCGCCGGCCTGGACGTCGTCCTGTCCACCCGGGGCGGGTCGCCCACCGGGGCGCGCCGGGCCGTGGCCGTCCTGGCGGACCGGACACCTCACCTCGCGGTGCTGGTCGGAGTGCGGGCCCGCTCGGCAGGCACCCTGTTCTGCCTCGGTGCCGACGAGATCGTCCTCACCGCCGGCGCCGAGCTCGGCCCGATCGACCCGGTGATCGAGCAGGCGTCCGGTGATCCGGCCGTCGGCGCGCTCTCCGCCGCCGATCTCCGGGCGTTCCGAAGCCTGGCGGCCGACTGGTTCGACGTGTCCGCGCGGGAGAACGGCGTCGATCTGCTGGCGCTGCTGTCCCAGCGGATCGCCCCGACCGCGCTGGCGCGGCTCTACCGGGCGGACGCGCTGGCCCGCTCCCTGGCGACCGCGCTGCTCCGCCGGAGCGAGGCCGATCCGGCGGCGATCGACGCGATCGTCGAACGGCTCGTCGCCGGCTACCCGTCGCACGACTACCCGATCCTGCGCGACGAGGCCCGGGAGGCCGGGCTCCCGGTCGTCGACGCCACCGACGCGGAGACCAGGGCGTTGCGCGCCGTCGACGACGCGGGCCGCGCGCAGTTCGCCGCGGCCGCCGCCGACGGGCTGGAGCTGCCCACGATCGTCCTCTCCGCCCAGCCCGAAGCAGCACCGTCCCCACCGTCCCTGCTCCGGAGGTGAGCCATGCCGTGGGCTGCCGCCCTCCCCGTCCTGGCCGGCGCCGTCGTCGCGACGACGTTCGCCGTGTCAGCCGTCGCCAAGGTCCGTGACCTCGACGGCTTCCACCACACGATCACGCTGTTCACCCCGCTGCCCGATCGCGTCGCCCGGTGGACGGCACCGGCGGTGGTGGCGCTCGAAGCGCTGCTCGTGGCGCTGCTCGCCGCGGGCGTGGTGCTCGGTGCCGGCGGTGCCATCGCCGCCGGGCTCGCCGGGGGCGTGGTCCTGCTCGCCGGCTACACCGCGATCCTCGCGCGGGCGCGGCTGCAAGGCACGAGCGTCGGCTGCAACTGCTTCGGCCGCACCGCGCAGCGGCTGTCCTGGTACGACGTCGTCCGCAACCTGCTGCTGCTCGGCGTCGGCGGAGCGGGGTGGGCGGCGTCGGCGGAGCCGGCGCCCCCGCTGGCCGGGGCCGACACCGGTCTGCTGGTGATCACCGGGGCGGCGCTGACCGTGCTCGTCATCCACCTCGGCGACCTCGCCGAGGTGCTCCGCCGACCGCTCGCGCTGGATCTGGAGGACGCGTCATGACCGCGGTGAGCCTTTCCCTCTACGTGCTCGGGACCCTGATCCTGGTCAACCTGCTCCTGACCCTGCGATTGGTCGCCTGGGCGCGGCGTCGGACCAGCACCGCGTCGCTCGCCGAGAACTGGCTGCCCGAGCTGGCGGTCGGCGCGACCGGCCCGACGTTCCGGGCCCGATTCCTCGACGGGCGGCGGATCGACGAGCGCACGTACGCCGGCCGCGAGGTGGCGTACGTGTTCCTCTCCCCCAACTGCGACGGCTGCACGCGCACGCTGCCGCAGCTGCAGAAGTTCTACGGCGCCGCGGCAGCCCGCGGCACCGAGATCGTCGTCGTCACCGACACCGGCCCGCGGCAGACCTCCAGCTGGTTGGAGGAGATGACCGCGGACGGAACGCCGCTGCGCACGCCGGTCGTGGCCGCGCCGCACTCCGAGAGCGCGTTCATCAAGGTCTACAACGGACCGCTGCTGTTCCCGTACTTCTGCGTCGTCGGCACCGACGGCACGGTCCGGGCGCGCGGCCTGGTCGGGCGGGACGCCTGGATGGAGCAGGTCGAGGTGTGGGCCGGCCGTACCGCAGGCGTCCCCGCCGATGTCTCGTAAGGCCGCGACGGTTCTGCGGGTCGCGCGGTCGACGACCCGCCTGCTGTGGCGGTCCGCACCCCGGCTGACGCTGTTCGTGCTGCTGTCGCAGGTGGCCGCCGCCGCCGGTGCGGCCGCCGCCCTGCTGCTCGTCCGCGCGCTGATCGCGACGCTGGTCGGGGACACCGGCGGGAGCGGCGGGCCGCTCCCGCTCCTGCTCGGCCTCGGCGCGCTGCTGGGCTCCTCGTCGGTGCTGCTGGCCGTGCAGCGTCACCTCATGACGCTGCTCGGCGAGCACGTCGCGATGTACGCGATGGAGCGCGTGCTGGACGTCGCGTGCCGGGTCGAGCTGGCGGCGTTCGACTCACCGGAGTTCCACGGACGGCTCCGCCGCGTGCAGGACGCCGGGCACCGCCCGATCGAGTTCACCGAGGCGCTGCTCTCCGCGACGTCGTCGCTGCTCACCGGGGTGGCGGTGCTCGGGACGCTGTGGGTGATCGACCCCCTGCTCGTCGTCTGCGTCCTGCTCTCCACCGTGCCGCTGCTGCTGGCCGGCGCCGCCGCCAGCCGCGGGATGTTCACGCTCAGCGTCGATCTGGTCCGCAACGACCTGCGGCGCACCTACGTGCGGTCGCTGATGACCGGCCGGGAGAGCGCCAAGGAGGTCCGCGTGTTCGGGCTGGCGTCGGCCCTCTCGGCGCGGCACCGCACGCTGTTCGCCGAACGGCTGGTGGCGCTGCGGGCGGTGCTGCGCCGGATCACCTGGCTCAGCCTGCTCGGCGGGGTGGGCACGGCGCTCGGCGTCGCGCTCGGCGGCGGACTGCTGGTGCGGTCGGTGGCGGCCGGCGAGCTCACGGTGGCGTCGGCAGCCACCGCGGTCGCCGCGCTCATGCAGGTCGTGCCGCTGCTCGTCGGTGCGTCGCAGAGCGTCGCCCAGGTCTACGAGAACAGTCTCTTCGTGGACGACTACGAGCGGTTCTGTGCGGACGAGGCCCGGCTCCCGGTCGCGGCGGAGGGCCGTCCGGCGCCCGCCTCGCTCGACCGGGTCACGGTCGAGCACGTCACGTTCACCTACCCCGGCGCTGCGGTGCCCGCGCTGCGCGACGTCTCGCTGTCGGTGCGGCGCGGGGAGGTGGTCGCGCTGGTCGGGCCGAACGGGTCCGGCAAGACGACGCTGGCCAAGCTGCTGTGCGGGCTCTACCGGCCGGACCTGGGCGCGATCCGGTGGGACGGCACCGACCTCGCCGAGCTGGACCCGGACGGTTACCGGGCGCGGCTGACCGTGATGTTCCAGGACTTCATCCGGTACCAGTTCACCGCGGCCGAGAACATCGCGCTCTCCACTCAGCGGAGCGTCGCGGAGGCCGCGCGCCGGGCCGGTGTCCACGACTTCGTGGCCCGGCTTCCGGCCGGCTACGAGACCGTACTCAGCCGCGAACTGAGCGACGGCGTCGACCTCTCCGGCGGCCAGTGGCAGCGGATCGCGCTGGCTCGGGCCTTCCACCGGGACGCGCCGCTCGTCGTCCTCGACGAGCCGACCGCGGCGCTCGACGCGGAGGCCGAGCACGACCTGTTCACGCGGCTCCGCGACCTCTACACCGACCGGGCCGTCGTGCTGGTCTCCCACCGGTTCTCCACCGTCCGCGAGGCGGACCGGATCTACGTGGTGGAGGGCGGCACGGTCACCGAGAGCGGCGAGCACCGCGACCTGATGGCCCTGGACCGCACCTACGCCCGAATGTTCCGTCTCCAGGCGGCCGGCTACGCCCCGCCGCTGCGTCCGGCCGGGACCCCAGTGGCGAGCGGCCGAGGATAGAACATCCCTGAAAGGTTTACTATCCCGCTTTTGTCCTACTCTTGATACCGACGCACTGGTGGTCGGCGACGCGGCAGCGGTGGCGTGCCCGCCGCGAGAGGAGGGCGCGTCATGCTGACGCTCGATCCGGCGGCGCTGGCCGATCCGCTGCGCCTGGCCGCCGTCGCACGCGCCCGACTGGTGCTGCCGACGCTGCCGATCCCGCTGACCAAGATGAGCCGGCACGCCGCCCGGCTGCTGGACGCACCGATGGGCCTGATCACGCTCGTCGGGCAGGACTTCGAGTACTTCGCCGGCAGCTACGGGGCTCCGCGTTCGCTGGTCGCCGGTGACGAGGCGTCGGTGGCCTACTCGCTCTGCAAGTACGTCGTCAGCGCGGACGGCCCGGTCCTCTCCGCCGACCTGGACGCCGAGGACGACGCCCGGCTGCGCCACCACCCGCTCGCCGTCGAGTACGGCGTCCGGGCGTTCCTGGGCGCTCCGCTGCGGGACACCGACGACCGGCCGGTCGGATCGGTGACCGTCCTCGACACCCGGCCACGGCCGTGGACCGGTTCCCAGATCGCGGCGGTGGTGGAGATCGCCGAGCTCGTCGGCCCGGTGCCCGCGACCGCGCCGCACCTGGACACACCGCTGGCCGGCGTCGAGGCCGCCGTCGTCTTCGACGCGGTCGCCGAGGCCTTCCTCACCCTGAACCCCGACGCGGTGATTACCGGCTGGAACTCCGCCGCCGAGGAACTGTTCGGCTGGACGTCGGAGCAGGCCTGCGGTCGGCACGTCGAGGACCTCCTCCGCCCGGGCGACGGCCCACCGGCGATCCACACGATCCTCGATCGGCTGCTCCAGGTGCACGCTACCGAGGTCGACGCCGACCGGCACCTGCACGGCGCGGTGCGGGTGCGCCACCGGGACGGCCGTCCGATCCACGCGCAGGTCCGCCTGTCGGTCATCCACAGCCCCGCCGGTGCGATCATCTGCGCGTTCTTCACCGACATCACCGGACAGGTCACGATGGCCACCGAGGCGGCCAGCGCCGCCGAAGCGGCCGAGATGCAGCGGGCCTTCGCCGACGCCCTGCTCGACAGCCTCTCCGAGGGCGTGGCGGCCGTCGACGCCGAGGGCCGGGCGGTCGTGTTCAACCGGGCCCTGCGTCGGCTCTGCGGCCAGCCGGAGACGGCGTCCACGGCCGAGGCGATGGCCGGAGTGCTGCCGGTGCTCCACCACCCCGACGGCGAGCCGTTCACCGCCCGCGACCTGGTTCTGACCGCCGCGCTGAGCGGAGCCACGCTCCGCGACACCCAGGTGCTGGTGCGCCTCCCCGGCCTGCCCGACCGGCACGTGCTCACCAGCGGGCAACCCATCCAGGCCACGGACGGACGGGTGATCGGAGCGGTCGCCACCATCCGGGACGTCACCGTCCGGCGCCGCACCGAACAGTTCCGCGACTGCGAGCTGGCCGTCGCCCGGCTGCTCAACCACGCGACTTCGTTGGAGGAAGCCGCTTCCGAGCTCGCACGCATCGTCGCCGCGACCCTCGGCTGGCCCTACGTCAGCATCCGGCGGATCGACCCGGCCACCGGCGTCCTCCGCCGGATCGGGCACTGGGACGAGGGTTCCGACGCCATCCGTGAACTGCTCACCGCGCAGCTCACGCCCACCACCGAGGCCGTGATGCGTCAGGTCTGGGCCACCGGCGAGCCGGTCTGGATCCCCGATCTGGAGACGTCGCCGCTCTTCGACGACCCGGAGGCACGCGAACGGACCAAACTCTACGTCCACCACGGCCTGCGGTCCGCGGTCTCGGTCCCGTTCCACGACGGCACCGACACCGTCGGCGCGCTCACCTGCTTCGCCGATACCGCGGAGACCGACCAGATGCTGATCACCGGCCTGGTCACCGCGATCGGCGCGCAGGTCAGCCAGTTCCTGATCGGGCGCCGCGCAGCCGACCTGGCGCTGCAGCTGGCGCACACCCGCGCGGAGTTCACCGCGCTCGTCGGCCACGACATGCGCACCCCGCTGACCACGATCGCCACCTACACCCAACTGTTGCTCGACGATCCGGCTCCGCGGCCGGACTCCGACCAGCAGCTGCTGCGCGGGATCGACCGCGGCACGGCCCGGCTCCGCAGCCTGGTCGACGCGCTGCTCGACCTGGCCGCTCTCGAAGCCGGCGACCAACCGCTGCAGGCGCACGACGTCGACCTCAGCGCGCTGCTCCGGCAGGCCGTCGCGGACGTCCGGCCCACCACCGAAGCCGCCGGGATCACCCTGCACGCCCAGATCGACCCCGACGTCCACCTCGACGGCGACGACCAGCGGCTGCACGCCCTCGCCGACACGCTCCTCGCGTCGGCCAGCTCCGCCACCTCCGGCGGTGACCTGTTCGTCGCGCTGCACGCCCGCAACGGTGCCGCCGAGCTCACGCTCTCCGCGCCCGGCGACGCGGCCACCGAGCTGGTCAGCCGCTTCTCCCCCGCCAACGCCACCGGTACCGGGCTCGGCTCGAGCGCCGACACCGTGCCGCGGCTCGGGCTGGCCCTGGTCCGGGTGATCACCGAGCGGCACGGCGGGACCTTCGCCCTCACCGGGCCGTCGACGATCAGGCTGCGGATCCCGCTCGCGGCGGCCGAGACCCCCTGATCGTCAGCGGCCGGTCGCCGGGCGAGCGTCGATGGTCAGTCCGGGGTTGCTGCCGGTCGTTCGGAGGCCGGCAGCCGGACCTCGAACGTCGTCCCCGGCCCCGGGACGTCGGCGATCGCGATCGTTCCGCCGTGCGCCTCGACGATCGCGCGGACGATCGTCAGCCCCAGACCGGTGCCGGGGATCCCGTGGTTGCGGGCGGTCGAGGCCCGGTAGAAGCGGTGGAAGAGCCGCGGACGCTCCGCCTCCGGGATCCCGATGCCGGTGTCGCTCACCGCGAGGCGGACCGTGTCGTCCTCCGTCCGGACCCGGATCCGTACTTCCCCACCGTGCGGGCTGTATTTCACCGCGTTGGAGAGGAGGTTGTCGAGCACCTGACGGAGACGGACGACGTCGGCCCAGAGGCCGGCCCGGTCGGGCACGTCGGTGAGCACCTCGACGCCTGCGGCGCGGGCGGCGCCGGCGGCCGCCCCGACCGAGTCGTGGACGACCGCGACCAGGTCGACGTGGTCGCAGCTCACCGTGAACCGTCCGGACTCCAGCGCCGCGAGGTCCAGCAAGTCGTTGACGATCGCCCGCAAGCTGCGCGTGTTGCGGTCGACCCGTTCGAGCAGCAGGCGGTGCTGGGCGGAGCACTCCTGCTCGGGGTCGGTGAGGATCAGCTCGGTGTAGGTCGAGATCGCGGTCAGCGGCGTCCGCATCTCGTGGCTGACCAGCGCGAGGAACTGGTCCTTGGTGCGGGCCAGCTCCAGCGCGAGTTCGTCGGCGCGGCGCCGGGCCATGTACTGCCCGATCTGGTGCGCGATCGTTCCGAGCAGAGTCGTGAGGAGCTCCTCGCCGCCCTCGATGGTGTCCGCGAAACACGCGAGGACGCCCTGCACCACCCCCTCGTCGAGGAGCGGGACTGCCAGCACCGTCCGGAGTCCCTGGCGGGCGCACTCGCGTGTCCGCGCGGCCGCCTCGCCGCTTCCCACGTACGGGCTGGTGAGCAGGTCGGGCACCCAGAGCGGCTGCCCGCTGGCCCACACCGAGCCCACGATCCCCTCGGGACCAGTCACGGACGGGAGCTCGACGCGGAGGTCGAGGGCGGGCGCGCTCCACTGGGCCACCGGCTCCAGGTGCTCGGAGGTCGCGTCGAGGAGCCACAGCTCCGCGTGCGGCCACTGCAGGCTCCGCGCCACCGCCTTCAGGACGGTGGGCGCCGCGTGCGCGACCGAGTGCGCCTCGGCGAGCGCCCGGGCCACCTGCAGCTCGCAGTCGGCGAAGCGCTCGGCGCGCCGCCGGTCGGTGATGTCGTGGAACGCGGTCACCGCGCCCAGACACCGGCCGTCGCCGGAGTAGATCGGCTTCGCGTTCGCCGATCCGATCCGCAGACGTCGGCCGGGCGCCGTCATGATCACGTCGGTCTGCTCCACGACCTCGCCGTTCAGGGCCCGAACCAGCGGCACCCCGGTGAGCGGCAGCGGTTGCCCATCCAGTCCGAGCAGCGGGTTGGTGACCAGCGACGCCTCCAGCCCGTCCGTCGGTGACCAGGATGCCGGTAGGTCGCGGAGCTCCCGGAGCGCGCGGTTGTAGAGGAGTAGCCGGCCGTCTGCGTCGCAGGCGGCCACCCCCACGTCCAGGGTCTCCAGCAACGCGCTCAGGAACAGGTGCGGAACGTCGGGGTACGGCTCGGCCGGGTCGTGCCGGATCGGCCGAGCGTTACCGGCTAGGATCGCCAACCGGTCCACCGCCTCGACCTGCGCTTCCTCCCAGTGCCGCGGAGCCGCGTCGACGACGTAGACCGCACCCACGATCCGCTCGTCGTCGTCCCGCAGCGGCACGCCGAGCAACGCCCGGATGCCCTCGGACACCGAGACCGGGCAACAGCCCCAGCGGAGGTCCTCGGACGTGTCGTCGACCACCACCGAGCGATTCGACCGCAACACGCACGCGGCCGGTCCGGCCTCGATCGGCGAGGCCTCCGGCCAGGTCTCCGCCGCAGCACCGTAGCGGCCCGCGACCCGCTCCGCGCTGGCGTCGATCGCGGTGCAGACCGCGGCCGGAGCGTCGGCCAGCCGCGCAGCCAGCTCGGCGAGCTCGTCCGGCGCGACCGACCGGCGGTGCCCGACCGCCCCATTGGCCCCGGCGGAGCCCAGCGCCCGAGCAGACCCCGCCGCCCCAGCCGGACCGGCGGGCACCGCGGAGGCGCGGTCCGGCGCTGCGCGCCCCCGCTTCCGGCTCTGCTTCCCGCTCACGCCCATACAGCCCCCCGCCCGGGGAACAAAAGTAACATTTGGCAAATATTCACGACATAGGCCCCAGCGCTTGCCGCGCACCGTGCGAGTCGGCGGCGCCGCGGCGTAGGACGCCTCGCTTCCGGGTACCCGGAGGTCCGATCCGGTGCGCGCCGGTCCAGCGAGTCGCAGGGGTACTCCGTGTTCTTGATCTTCGGTTTCCGTACGAAGGCCCACGTGCTGGGAAGGGCGGCGGGCGGCTGTCAGGTCTGCGGGCAGCCCGGCAGCGCCCTCGTGGTGCGGGAGACCACCAAATTCAGCCTCTTCTTCGTCCCGGTGCTGCCGGTGCGCAGCCGGTACGTACTGGAGTGCCAGCACTGCCGGTCCCGCGTCAAGATCAGCCGCGGCGAGGCGAACCGGCTCCTCCACGCCGGCCTGCCCGCGTCCTACTGAGTCAGTGGCTCGCGGCCACGGTGAGCAGTACGGCAGCGTCCTCCAGGGCGTGCAGTCCGTGCCGGGCTGGCGGCACGACGAGCAGGTCGCCCGCGCTGCCCTCCCACGAGTTCGTGTCCGATACCAGGCGCACCCGCCCGTGCAGGACGTGCACCGTCGCCTCACCCGGATTCTCGTGCTCGCTCAGCTGCTGCCCGGCGGCGAGCGCGATCACCGTCTGCCGCAGGACGTGTTCGTGCCCTCCGTAGACGGTGCGGGCGCTCCGTCCGCTCGTCTCCCGGGCGGCGTTCTCGAGCTGCTCACGGGCGAGGGCGGTCAACGACATCTTTCGCATGGTCTTCCAGCTCCTACTCGGCGGCGATCGCGCGACCGCTGATCTCGTCAGGGCGAATCAGGACCCACCGGCCGGTGCGGGCGGCGGACGGTAGCAGCGGCAGCGACTCCTCGCGCTCCAGATCCTGGAGGAGGTCGTCCTCGGTGACCAGGCCCGCGACGCCCTTCACCAGCACGCTCCACGCGGCGACACCGGTGGACGGCAACCCGACCCCGTCCACTTCGAACGTGACCGCGGCGCCGTCCATCGCTGCGCCCAGCTTCGATCCGTGCCCGGTCTTGAACGCCACGCCGGACCCGGCCACGACGTAGTTCACCGGCAAGATCTCCACGGTTCCCGCGCGGACGAAGCCGACGCGGCCGAGCTGTTCGCACCGGAGGTACCGCCGGCACTCCGCCAGATCGAGGACCACCAGACCCGCGTGGTCCACCGGATGGCCGGACAGTCCTGCGGACCCGGACATGCCTGCGGACATCGTCCTCACCCCCTCCGTTGCCGGTACGCCGGGAACGTCCCCGTCTCAACGCCTTCAGTCTCGGGGGCCGTGCCGCCGAAGAGTAGGGCCTTAGGTCACAGTGCCGGGTTCGCCTGTGTCTGGGCTTGTTATTTTGGACTGACGTCGGCCCCGGGTGGCGCACGCCGGAAGGGGATGATGGCGGGGTGGCTGCCCGCATCATCTCCCCGAGCGATCGCCTGCTGGAGGGCTTCTGCCCCGACGAGACGCACGCCCGGCTCCGCACCGAGCCGGTCGGCGACCACCGCGCCGGACGCTGCGACGGCTGCGACGCGTGGTGGCGAGCCGAGTTCCGCGGCGGCCAGTACACGCGCGTGTGGATCACCGTCCGGACGCGCGACGACCGCGTCGTCGACCTCCCCGCCGACCTCGGCTCGCTCGACCAGGGCGCGGCCATCCCGACCTACGTCGCCTACGCCCACCGCAGGGCGGACGACGAGCGCTGAGGCACCGGCCCGGCGGAGCTCGGCTCAGGGCAGGGGCGCGAGCGCGTACGGAACCGGCGGGCGTCCGGGCTGGACGACGAGCTCGGTACCGGGCGCACCGGTGTCCAGCGTCTGCTCGACGGCGGCGGCGACGTCCTCGGCGGTGAGCATCGGGATGCCGGCCGCGCGGAAGCGGTCCCGGGCGCCCGCGGTCAGCGGCGTGTCGACCAGGCCCGGGCAGACGGCGGACAGCCGGACGTTCTCCCGGGACAGCGGTCCGGAGAGCGCGCGCACCAGGCCGATCACCGCGTGCTTGGTCATCGTGTAGATCGGGTCCTGCTCGACGCCGTGCAACGCGGCGAGCGACGCGGTGACCACCACCGAGCCGCCACCGGCACGCCGCAGCACCGGCAGGGCCGCCCGGAGGCCGTACACGACCGAGTGCTGGTTGACACCGACGACGGCCTGGTACCGCTCGAGGTCGAGCGTCGCCGGGTCCTTGTCGACGGAGTTGACGCCGGCGTTGAGCACGAGCCGGTCCAGCCCGGCACCGGCCGCCGCGACCGCGCGCACCGACACGTCGGGGTCGGTCAGGTTGCCGACCACCGCGGTGCCGCCGATCGACGCGGCGACCTGCTCCACCAGCGGGTTGCGGTCGACCAGGACGCAGCGCCTCCCGCCCGCGGCGAGCCGCCGGGCGACGGCCTCCCCGATCCCGCCCGCTGCCCCGGTGACGACCGCACCGTGCTCCATCGCGCCTCCCTACCTACATGTAGGTAGGGAGCATAGTATGGCGCTCGTGAACGGCAAGCGGAACGAGATCCTCACCGTCGCGATGGAGATGCTGGCCGAGCGCGGCTACCGCGGAACGTCACTCAACGCCGTCGCCCATCGAGTCGGCCTGACCCGGCAGGGTGTCCTGCACTACTTCCCCAGCAAGGAAGCCCTGCTCAGCGCGATTCTGCAGCGCCGCGAGGAGCTCAGCCGCGAGCACCTGCTGGCTGGCCACGCCGAGGAGGACTGGCCGGCCCAACTGGCCGAGGTGGTGGCCCACGACCACGACGAGCCAGGGCTGGCCCGCGCGTACAGCGTCCTGATGGCCGAGAGCGTGACCGACGGGCACCCGGCCCAGGAGTACTTCCGTACGCACTACGCCGACGTCCGCGCCCGGATGACCGAGGCGTTCGCCCGACGCTGGGGCGACCGCCTGCCCTCCGGCCTCACCCCCGCGCAGGCCGCGACCGCGGTCCTCGCCCTTCTCGACGGCATGCAGCAGCAGTGGCTGCTCGACCGGAGTCAGACCGGTCACCCCGACACGATGCGAGCCGTGCTCACCGTCCTCTTCGGCAGCTCCGGTCAGCCTGCGTAGTGCGGTTCGGTGAGCCGGCGGCGGAACTCCGCGTGCGCGGTCTGGACGACGTCGTTGAGCCGCTCGAGCTCGGTCTCGGTCGGTTCCCGGCGGAGACCGACGTCGATCTTGAATTCGCCCTGCACGATCGTCACGTCGAGGCGGTCCAGCAGATCCGCGGGGAGCCTGGTCAGAACGAACTCGCGGAAGGCGTCGGCGATCGTGCCCGCCAGGTCGCCGCACCCGCAGGTCCGGCCCTCCAGTACCGCGCCGAGGTGGCTGCGGCCGATGAGCGCGTCCGGGTGGACGGGGTTCAGCACGCTCAGGCCCTCCTCCAGGACCGTGCGGGCCTCCGCCAGCCGACCGTCGTGCTGGAGGACAGGCCCAGCGCGACACAGGCGCGCCCGACCATGTCGTGGTCTGCCCCGCGGCGGGCCTGGCTCACGGCCTCGCTCAGCCGGTGCTCAGCCGGGCCGGCGTGGCCGCCGTCCTTGAGCGCGAGACCCCAGTTGCGCAGCACCTGGCTGGTCAGCTCCGGACGGCCGATGCGCTCCGCTCGCGCGGACGTCGACGCGTACGTGTGCAGCGCCGCCTCGGCGTCCCCGGCTTCGTCCTGGGCCATCGCCAGGCCGAGCGCCGCCATCACCGCCTCTTCCTGACGGCCCTGGCGGTCGTAGGACGCGAGCACGCGTTCGATCGCCTCGACCCGCCCCGAAGGGTCACCGAGGACACGGCCGAGGTTCGCCAGCGCGGCCAGGGCGTTGAGCGTCGCCTGGTGGTCGACGCCCAGCCGCTCCTCCAACGCGGCGACCAGGGAGGTGAGCAGGGGTTGGGCGGCCGGATCGTCGTCGTCCAGCAACTGGGTGACCGATCGTCCGATCTCCTCGACGACGTCGTCCGGCAGTTGGTGCCAGCCCACGAAGAGCGGCTCGCCGGTGCCGCCGGCGTGCACGATCACTGCGCGCAGCGCCAACGCGGAGGCGACCCGCTCGTGCCCGCTGTCCCACAGGTTGGCCACCGCCTCTTCGATGACCTGCCGGGCACCCGGCACGTCGCCACGCTGCCGCAGCAGCGCCGCCAGCGGCTCGAGGCCGAACGCGTACCCCGGGTGCGCGCGGCCGTAGAACTCGAGCCGCTCCTCCACGCCCCGGCGTAACTCCGCCTCCGCCTCGTCGAGCCGTCCGGCTAGACGCAGCGCCGAGCCCAGATTGAGCCGGTAGGTCAGCTGGTCCTTTCGCGACTCGGTATCGCGCGGCGGCGCGGAGACCGCGTAGCGGTAGCACTCGATCGCGCGGGGAAGTTGATCGGCGTTGAGCAGCACCGTGCCGAGGTCACACTGGGCCGAAGCCCATTCCGGGCTGCCGGGGCCGGAACGGTCCGTGGCGGCCTGCAGTTCACGGGTCATCAGGTTCTCGGCGTCGCCGATCCGGCCTTCCCGCATCAGCGCGAAGGCCAGCTCGACCGGCGTGGGCGATGTCGTCACGAGCCGCGAGTGTAGGGGTCGCCGAGGCCGGCCGGGCTCGCGCGCCCTGACTCGGGGTCGAGCGGTCCCTCGGCTACGGTCGGCCCTCCGTGACCCCGGCGAAGCGGAGTTGATCGATGACCGACCGAGCCGTCCCGATCGGACGAGATCCTTGGCGCGGTGGTGCCGTGGCCAGAATCGACCGGGCTGCCGAACCAGTGAACCTTCCCTCGGACGCAGTGGACGTCCTCGCCTCCGTCGGGGTTCCGGCGGCGATCGAGGGCATGTTCCACCTCGCCGGAGCGCCGTTGCTCTCCGGCGTCACCGTGGACGGTGCGGACTACTACCACCTCGGGCGGGACGAGGTCGACTTCGCCGGGGCCTACCTGGTCCGCCGCGGCGACGGCGAGGTGTGGCACGTCTCCGTGGACGGTTCGGAGACGGTGTTCGTCAACTCGACGGTTCCGCTGTTCCTGGTCTTCCTCGAACGGTGGCTCGGTTTCCTCGAGGACTTCCGGGCTGTGGACGACAAGCAGGCGATCCGGCACGGGAAGAAGCTGCGGAAGGAGCTGCGGAAGCTCGATCCGCGAGCGTTCCGCGGCGACGAAACGTGGTGGGGATTCGTCTTCGAGGAGGTAGCCGACGGAATTCGACTGCCGGGTGACTGACGCCGCCGCCCTCGGCCCGCTGCGGGCTCACGATTCCGGCGCGATACCGAAAGCAATACTGTAGCTTCGGCTGCATCTGATGGCTCTCCCGCGGGCGGGGCGACGCCCGCCGTCGATGACGACGAAGGGAAGTTCGCGATGACGACCGTGCACAGCGACAGCGGTGTGCTCGCCGGGGACGAGCGGATGCTCATCGACGGCGAATTACAGCTCACCGGTAGCGGTGCGATGTTCGACGTGATCAACCCGGCGACCGAGGAGGTCGCCGGCCGGGCCACCGACGGCACGACCGACGACATGGCACGCGCCGTCGGCGCCGCACGACGGGCGTTCGACACCACCGACTGGTCCCGGGACGTCGAGTTCCGCTACCACTGTCTGACCCAGCTGCACGCCGCCCTCGAGCGCAACACCGAACGGCTGCGGAGGGTCATCGTCACCGAGGTCGGGTGCCCGATCAGCCTCACCGGGAGCCAGGTCGACAGCCCGGTCGAGGAGGTCGCCCACTGGGCGGAGGTCGGGCGGTCGTTCGAGTACCTGCAGGACACCGGCGTCCACGACTCGCAGGCCGGGCCGTCCCGCCGCCTGATCCACTACGACGCGGTCGGCGTCGTCGGAGCGATCACCCCCTGGAACGTGCCGCTGTACCTCAACATCGCGGAGACGACGCCCGCGCTGATGGCCGGCAACACCGTCGTGCTCAAGCCCGCGCAGCTCACCCCGTGGGCGGGGAGCGAACTGGGCCGCATCGTCGCCGAGGAGACCGACATCCCGCCCGGCGTGTTCAACGTCGTGGTCTCGAACGCGAACGAGGTCGGCGCGGCGCTCTCGGCCGACCCGCGGGTCGACATGATCACGTTCACCGGCTCCACCGCCACCGGGCGCGCGATCCTCGCTGCCGGAGCGCCGACCGTGAAGAAGACGCTGCTCGAACTCGGCGGGAAGTCCGCGCACATCGTGCTGGAC
The DNA here is from genome assembly GCF_039536245.1 of Cryptosporangium minutisporangium. Taxonomy (NCBI): domain Bacteria; kingdom Bacillati; phylum Actinomycetota; class Actinomycetes; order Cryptosporangiales; family Cryptosporangiaceae; genus Cryptosporangium; species Cryptosporangium minutisporangium. The sequence goes on from NZ_BAAAYN010000024.1 coordinate 45,300, forward strand.
GACGCCGACCTCACCGCGGCGCTGCCGATGGCCGCGATGCTGGCCTGCATCATGTCCGGCCAGAGCTGTGTGCTGCCGAGCCGGATCCTGCTCCCGCGCTCCCGCTACGACGAGGGCCTGGCGATTCTGCAGGCCACGATGGAGGGTTTCCCGGTCGGTGACCCCTGGGCCACGCAGAACCTCCAGGGTCCGCAGATCAGCAAGGGCCAGCAGGACAAGGTGCTCGGGCTCATCGCCGACGGGGTGGCGTCGGGTGCGCGGCTGGTGACCGGCGGCGGGATCCCCGAGGGCCTGGAGAAGGGGTACTACGTCCAGCCGACGCTGCTGGCCGACGTCGACCCCGACTCGCGCGTCGCTCAGGAGGAGATCTTCGGGCCGGTGCTGTGCGTGATCCCCTACGACACCCAGGACGAGGCGATCGCGATCGCGAACAACTCGATCTACGGCCTGTCCGGGCAGGTCAGCAGCGCCGACGAGGACCGGGCGCTGCAGGTCGCGCTGCGGCTGCGCACCGGGAGCGCGAACATCAACGGCGGTCAGCACTTCGGGCTGACCAGCCCGTTCGGCGGCACCAAGCAGAGCGGGCTGGGCCGCCGCAACGGCCTCCACGGCTTCGAGGAGTACCTCGAGATCAAGACGCTCGGTCTGCCGCCGGCCTGACGTCGCGAGCGTCGGAGGGGCCCGCCAACGGGCACCTCCGACGCTCGGCTCATTTCTCAGCCGGTGCGGTGGCTCGGAACCGGCGCCGGGCGCATCGCCAGCTGCGTGTAGACGGCGGCGACCAGCGCGGTGATCGCGAGCAGCGCCAGCCCCGGCTTGTAGTTGCCCACCCATCCGTAGATCGCGCCCATCACCAACGGCGGAGCGAACCCGCCGAGGCCACCCGCCGCTCCGACGATGCCGGTGACCGAGCCGACGGTGCCGGGTGGGGCGACCAGCGCCACGAGGGCGAAGACGGCCCCGGAGGCGGCGCCGAGCGCGGCGGCCATCGCGAGGAACGCGACGGTGCCGAGCGGTGCGAGCGGCCGCTCCAGCGCGGAGATGCCGGCGAAGACCGCCACGACCACGAAGCACGCGACCAGCACGCGGACCGGGTGCAGGCGATCGGAGAGCCACCCGCCCACCGGCCGCATCGCGACGGCCAGCACGACGAACCCGGCGGTGCGGATCGCCGCGTCACCCGGGCTCAGGTCGTGCGCGTCCTTGAGGTAGGTGGGCAGGTAGACGCTGAACGCGACGAAGCCGCCGAAGCCGACCGCGTAGAGGAACGACAGCTGCAGGGTGACCGGGAGCCGGAAGGTGTTCCAGGCGCGCCGGACCGCGCTGCCCTGCGGGATCTGCCGGTTCGGGGCGTCGCGGAGCACCAGGTAGGCCACGACGGCGTAGATCGCGAGCGCGATCGCGACGAGCGTGAACGGGAACGTGAGCCCGACGGCGTCCTTCAGCGCCACGGTGGTGAACGCGGAGATCGCGGTTCCGCCCATGCCGATGCCGAAGATCCCGAGCGCTGTGCCGCGCTTCTCCGCCGGGAACCAGGCGTTGACCAGCGGGACGCCGACCGCGAACGTCGTGCCGCCGAGGCCCAGTGCGGTGCCGCCGATCAGCATCAACGTCAGCGAATCCGTCGCGACGTAGCCGACGAACAGCACCGGGATGATCGTCAGCGCAGAGATCAGCGGGAACATCGTGCGGGCGCCGAATCGGTCGGTGAGCGCACCGACCGGGATCCGCCCCAGCGACCCGACGACCACCGGGACGGCGACGAGCAGCGACTTCTGCATCGCGGACAGCTGCAGATGACCGGCGAAGAAACTACCGAGCGGGCTGATCAGGGCCCAGGCCCAGAAGTTGATCGTGAACCCGATGGTGGCGACCGCGAGCATCGTCCAGGCCTGCCGGGGCACGGCCGGGGCGACTCGGTCGGCGGTGTGTGTTCTGGCCACGGTGGCCTCTCCTCTCGATCCGGCCGACGGTCAGCGGCGGGGCGGCCCGACGCGCTCCCAGCCCCGCGCGTTGGCGCGGTTTCCGAGCTGGGGCGTCCGGCTGCGGTAGACGATGTAGGGCCGGGTGAAGTAGCCGATCGGGGCGCTGAAGACGTGGACGAGCCGGGTGAACGGCCAGATCGCGAACAGCGCGCAGGCCGACAGCGCGTGCAGCTGGTAGCCGAGCCCCGCGTCGGCCATCAGCTCCGGCTCCGGCCGGAAGTAGAACAGGCTCCGGAACCAGGGCGAGACGCTCTCCCGGTAGTCGGAGGCCTGGCCGATGACGTTGCCCAGCACCGTGTTGCTCAGCCCGAACACGATCGTCGCGGTGAGCACGACGTACATCAGCTTGTCGTTCCGCGTGGTGGCCGAGAACACCGGTCCGACCGTGCGGCGACGGTAGATGAGGATCGTGAGCCCGGCGAGCGTGCAGAACCCCGCTACGGCGCCGGTGGTGACCGCGATGACGTGGTAGGCGTGCTCGCTGATCCCGACCGCGTCGGTCCAGGACGACGGGATCGCCAGCCCGATGACGTGGCCGCCGAGCGCGGCCAGGATGCCGAAGTGGAAGAGCGGACTCCCCCACCGCAGCAGCCGGCGCTCGTAGAGCTGCGTCGAGCGGGTCGTCCAGCCGAACTTGTCGTAGCGGTAGCGCCAGTAGTGACCGACGACGAAGACCGCGAACGCGATGTACGGGACGATCACCCAGAGGAAAATGGTCATACCGGCACTCCTGGGATGTACTCAGGCGGCGCGAACGGTGCCGTGCCGTAGGGATCCAGACCGACCTCTTCGGTGGGCGGCCCGGTGCGGGCGAGCCGGAGCGCCGCCTCGCGATCGGCGGCCTCGACCGGCGGCAGCGTGACGCAGACCGCGTGCAGCACGTCGGCGTAGGGCGAGCGCTGCTCCTCCAGCGCCAGCCGGATGAGCTCAACCGCCGCCCGGTGCTCCTGCAGCAGCGTCTCGGCCCGGACCGCGTCCCCGGTGGCGGCGAACTCCAGGACCACGCAGAGGTGGTCGGGCAGCTCGGCCGCGCCGAGCACCAGGCCGGCCCGGGTGTAGAGGTGCTTGAACCGCAGCAGGGCCATGCCGCGCTTGCGGGTGTCGCCGTACCGGTAATACGTCAGGTACAGGCAGGAGCGGCGGCGCAGGTCGAACGTCTGGACGTAGGCGGCCTGCTGCGCTTCCAGCGGCGTCGCCTCGACGTGGTCGATCATTCGCCGCAGCGGGTCGGCCAGCCGATCCGGGAGCGGGTCGACCGCCGCGGTCAGCAACGGGAGCCGGGCGATGAGCTGCTCGTCGGGGTAGTCCAGCAGCAGTGAGGCGACCTGTCGGGCGGTCGCCGCATCCGCGCGCGCCACCGCACTCCGGCGCTTCACGACCGGTTCTCCTCGTCAAAGCCGCCGCTCTTCGGGGGGAACAGCCCCTGCGGCGTGCTCTTCCCGTCCCAGTTCAGGAGGTTGACCCGCCCCGATGTCACGCTGTCGCTGGTCTGCCGCCCGGCCAGCATGTGGAAGTTCTCCACCGCGATCGGGGTGACGCCGCCGGAGGTCTCACCGAACGGACCCCATCCGCCCATACCGGGCCCGCCGTCGTAGTCCAGCGAGCACCCGGTGTCGAACTCCTGCTGGTCGGGGCCCTGCTCGGCGTGTGCGGTGGGGATGACGTACCGCTCGTCGTACTTGGCGATCGCCAGCAGCCGGTGCATGTCCCGCACCTGTTCGCCGGTCATCCCCACCGCGGTCGCGATCGACTCCTGCGGTGGACGCCCGAGGTTGAGGTCGCGCATGTACGAGCGCATCGCGCCGAGCCGCCGCAGCACGCCGGTGACCCGCGCCGCGTCACCGGCGGTGAACAGCTCCGCGAGGTACTCCACCGGAATCCGCAGCGCCTCGATCGCACCGAAGAGGTTTCCGGCGTCCTCCCCGTCGTGGCCGGTCTCGGTCAGCGCGTCGACGACCGGGGAGAGCGGCGGGATGTACCAGACCATCGGCATCGTGCGGTACTCCGGGTGCAGCGGGAGCGCGACCTCGTAGTCGTGGATGAGCGCGTAGATCGGTGACCGCTGCGCCGCGTCGATCCAGTCCCGCGGAATGTCGGCCTGCGCGGCGGCGTCGACCACCCGGGGGTCGGACGGATCGAGGATCAGCGACCGCTGCGCCTCGTACAGGTCCTTCGGGTCGGGCGTCGAGGCGGCTTCGAGGACGCGGTCGGCGTCGTAGAGCACGATCCCGATGTACCGGAGCCGCCCGACGCACGTCTCCGAGCAGACGGTCGGGATGCCGACCTCGACCCGCGGGAAGCAGAACGTGCACTTCTCGGCCTTGCCGGTGCGGTGGTTGAAGTAGATCTTCTTGTACGGGCAGCCGGTGACGCAGGCCCGCCAGCCGCGGCAGCGGTCCTGGTCGACCAGGACGATCCCGTCCTCGGCCCGCTTGTAGATGGCCCCCGACGGGCAGGACGCCGCGCACGAGGGGTTGATGCAGTGCTCGCAGATGCGCGGCAGGTAGAACATCGAGGTCTGCTCGAACTGCTTCTTCACCTCGTCGGAGAGGCGTCGGAGCACGGGATCGTCCTGGGTGAGCTCCGGGGCGCCGCCGAGATTGTCGTCCCAGTTCGCGCTCCACTCGATCTTCATCGGCTTGTCCGAGAGCAGCGACCGGGGCTGGGCGACCGGCGTGTGCTCCTGCAGGGGCGCGTTGAGCAGCGTGTCGTAGTCGTAGGTCCAGGGTTCGTAGTAGTCGCCGATCGAGGGCTGCACCGGGTTGGAGAAGATCGTCAGCAGGCGCTTGAGCCGGCTCCCGGTGCGCAGGCGCAGCCGGCCGTTGCGGCCGAGTTCCCAGCCGCCCTTCCACTTCTCCTGGTCCTCGTAGGTCCGCGGGTATCCCTGCCCGGGGCGGGTCTCGACGTTGTTGAACCAGACGTACTCCACGCCGGAGCGGTTGGTCCACGCCTGTTTGCAGGTGACCGAGCAGGTGTGGCACCCGATGCACTTGTCGAGGTTCATCACCATGCCCATCTGGGCCATCACGCGCATCAGTACTGCACCTCCTGCGAGCGGCGGCGGATGACCGTCACCTCGTCGCGCTGGTTGCCGGTGGGGCCGAGGTAGTTGAACGCGAAGCTGAGCTGGGCGTAGCCGCCGATCAGGTGGGTCGGTTTGAGGAACAGCCGGGTCAGCGAGTTGTGGATCCCGCCGCGTTTGCCGGACGTCTCGGCCCGGGGGACGTCGATCAACCGGTCCTGGGCGTGGTGCATGTAGACCGTCCCCTCCGGCATCCGCTGGGAGACGATGGCCCGCGCGACGACGACGCCGTTGCGGTTCACCGCCTCGATCCAGTCGTTGTCGCGGACGCCGATCGCGGCGGCGTCCTGGGTGCTCATCCAGATCAGCGGCCCGCCGCGGGAGAGCGACAGCATGAACAGGTTGTCCTGGTACTCGGAGTGGATCGACCACTTGTTGTGCGGGGTCAGGTACCGGACCGTGAGCCCGAGCTCGCCCTTCTCGCCCAGGTGTGGCTCGCCGAAGAGCGTGTGCATGTCCAGCGGCGGCCGGAACACCGGCAGGTTCTCCCCGACCTCGGTCATCCAGTCGTGGTCAACGAAGAAGTGCATGCGACCGGTGAGCGTGTGCCACGGCTTGAGACGTTCGACGTTGATCGTGAACGGCGAGTACCGGCGACCCCCGTGCTCGCTGCCCGACCACTCCGGCGACGTGATCACCGGGGTGGGCCGCGACTGGGTGTCGGCGAACGTGATCAGCTTGCCCTCGTGCTCGGCGGCGAGGTCCGCCAGCGGGGTACCGGTGCGCTCCTCGGCGAACCGGAACCCCTGGGTCGCGAGCCGCCCGTTGGTGGTACCGGAGAGCGCGAGGATCGTCTCGCACCAGTCCACGTCCCGCGCGAGCGACGGGCGTCCGTCGACCGCCCCGCCGCGGACCGCGCCGTTCTTGCTCCGCAGGTAGGTCACCTCCTCGTCCGGCCGGGTCGTGACGCCCTTGATCTGCAGACCGGCGTTCTCCACCAGCGGTCCGAGTGCGGCCCACTTCTCGGCGACCGCCGGGTAGTCGCGCTCGACCACCACGAACTTCGGCATCGTCCGGCCGGGGATCGGCTCGCACTCGCCGGCCTTCCAGTCCCGGGCGACGCCGCGCGGGTTCGCCATCTCGTCCGGGGTGTCGTGCAGCAGCGGTACCGCGACCAGGTCCCGCCGCACCCCGAGGTGCGTGGCGGCGAGCCGGCTGAACGCCCGCGCGATCGTGCCGAACGCGTCGAAGTCCGTGCGGGTCTCCCACGGCGGGGCGATCGCCGGGTTGAACGAGTGCACGTACGGATGCATGTCCGTGGTGTTCAGATCGTGCTTCTCGTACCAGGTCGCGGCCGGCAGCACGACGTCGGCGAAGACGGTGGTGCTGGTCATCCGGAAGTCGAGGGCGAGCAGCAGGTCGAGCTTGCCGGTGGGTGCCTCGTCGCGCCAGACCAGCTCGCGCGGGCGCGCGTCCGGCGGAGTCTCGGTGGCCCGCAGCGAGGAGTCGGTGCCCAGCAGGTGGCGCAGGAAGTACTCGTTGCCCTTCGCCGAGGAGCCGAGCAGGTTGGCCCGCCAGACCGTCAGCACGCGCGGGAAGTTCTCCGGCGCGTCCGGATCCTCCCCGGCGAACCGGAGGCTCCCGTCGGCGAGCCCGTCCAGGACGTGCTGCCCCGGCTCCTTGTCCGCGGCGGCCGCCTCGTCGGCGAGTTCCAGCGGGTTGCGGTTGAACGTCGGGTGCGACGGCATCCAGCCCATCCGCGCCGAGAGCGCGAGCACGTCGGCCGGGGCCTTGCCGGCGAAGCGGCCCGTCCCCAGCGGCGAGGCGAGGCCGTCCAGCGTGGTCTGGTCGTAGCGCCACTGGTCGGTGTGCAGGTACCAGTACGCGGTCTGGATCATCTGCCGCGGTGGCCGCACCCAGTCCAGAGCGAACGCCAGCGTCGTCCAGCCGGTGACCGGGCGGCACTTCTCCTGGCCGACGTAGTGCGCCCACCCGCCGCCGTTGACGCCCTGGCAGCCGGTGAGCGTCGTCAGCGTGAGGAACGCCCGGTAGATCGTGTCGGAGTGGAACCAGTGGTTGGTGCCGGCGCCCATGATGATCATCGACCGGCCACCGGAGTCCTCGGCGTTCTGCGCGAACTCCCGGCCGATGCGGGCCGCCGCGGCAGCCGGTACACCGGTGAACTGCTCCTGCCAGGCCGGTGTGTACGGCTGGCCGGCGTCGTCGAGCCCGGTGGGCCACTCCCCCGGCAGACCGGGCCGCCCGACGCCGAACTGGGCGAGCAGCAGGTCGAACACCGTCGTGACGAGACGATCCCCGATCCGTCGCACCGGCACACCGCGCCGCATCGTCGCACCCTCGCCGCGCGGGGTGTCGAAGCGCGCGAGGTCCACCTCCACCGCCTCCCCACCGACTAGCGACAGAAGCGGGTCGACGACGCCCAGGTCCAGGTTCCACTTGCCCTTGCCGGCCTCGCCGAACCGGAAGCCGAGCGAGCCGTTGGGCACGTGCGGTTGTCCAGCGGCATCCAGAAGCACGGTCTTGAACTGGGCGTCGTCGCCTGCTTCCCCGAGGTCCGCGGCGGTGAGGAACTTCCCGGGAACGTACGCATCGCCTCGCTCCTCCAGCGTCAGCAGGAACGGCAGGTCGGTGTAGCGCTTCACGTACTCGGTGAACCGCGGCACCTGCCGGTCGACGAAGAACTCGCGCAGGACGACGTGGCCCATCGCCATCGCCAGCGCGCCATCGGTGCCCGGGTGCGGTGCCAGCCACTCGTCGGCGAACTTCGTCGCGTCCGAGTAGTCCGGCGACATCACCACGACCTTCTGGCCGCGGTAGCGGGCTTCGGTCATCCAGTGGGCGTCCGGTGTGCGGGTCACCGGCACGTTCGAACCCCACAGCATCAGGTAGGACGCGTCCCACCAGTCACCGGACTCCGGAACGTCGGTCTGGTCGCCGAACATCTGCGGGGAGGCGACCGGCAGGTCGGCGTACCAGTCGTAGAACGAGAGCATCGGCGCGCCGATGAGCGACATGAACCGGGCACCGGCCGCGTGCGACACCATCGACATCGCCGGGATCGGCGAGAAGCCGGCGATCCGATCCGGTCCGTACCTCTTGACCGTGTGCACGTGCGCGGCCGCGATCATCTCGGCGGCCTCGTCCCAGGACGCCCGCACCAGGCCGCCCTTGCCCCGGTGGGACTTGTAGACCCGGGAGCGCTCCGGATCGGAGACGACGTCGGCCCAGGCCAGGACCGGATCACCCAGACGCTGCTTGGCCTCGCGGTACATCTGCAGGAGCGAGCCGCGGACGTACGGGTAGCGGACCCGCGTCGGCGAATAGGTGTACCAGGAGAACGCCGCACCCCGCGGGCAGCCGCGCGGCTCGTACTCCGGCCGGTCCGGACCGGTGGACGGATAGTCGGTCTGCTGGGCCTCCCAGGTGATGATGCCGTCCTTGACGAACACCTTCCACGAGCAGGAGCCGGTGCAGTTGACGCCGTGGGTCGACCGCACCACCTTGTCGTGCGCCCACCGGTCCCGGTAGAAGCTGTCCGCGTCCCGCCCACCGATCTGGTGCAGCGAACGCAGATCCGCGCTGACCTCTCCCCGGCGGAAGAAGCGGGACGTGCGGACCAGGCTCTCGGCCAGGCCGCTGTCCAGGCCCACCCTGCTGTTGTCGCGTGCCATGTCAGCGCCCGCCCGACTCGGGCTCGGTGAGGCGGGCCGACCAGAGGTCCGGCCCGAACACCTCGTAGCGGATCCGGGCGGCCGGCACGCCGCGCGCCAGCAGCGTCGTCCGGACGTGCCGCATGAACGGCAGCGGCCCGCAGGTGAACACCTGGACGTCGTCCGGCAGTGGGACGTCGGAGAGGTCCATGTAGCCGATGCGCGCCTGGTCGTCGCCCACGTCCGGCTGCTCGTACCAGGTGTACGCGGTGAAGTGGTCGAGCTCGCGGGCGACGGTCAGCACGGTCTCGCGCAGGGCGTGGTCACGAGGCGTGCGGTCGGCGTGCGCCACGATCACCGGACGCTGGGGCTGCGTGCGGGCGAGGTGCTCGACGATCGGGAGCACGGTGGTGATGCCGGCGCCCGCGCTCGCGAGCAGCACCGGCCCGGTGGCGTCCTGGAGCACGAAGTCCCCGGCCGGGGCGCTGACGTCGAGCAGGTCCCCCACCGTGACGGAGTCGTGGAGGAAGGACGAGACCTGACCGTCCGGGGCGCCCCCCGCTCCGCGGACCCTGCGGACCGTGATCTGCAGCCGGGTGTCCTGCCGGGTGGAGGAGACCGTGTACTGCCGCGGTTGCCGTGCGCCGTCGGGCAGGTCGACGAAGACCGAGACGTACTGCCCGGGGGTGATGCGCGGGAGCGGGCCGCCGTCGGCGGGCTCGAGCACCAGCGAGATGACGTCCTGTGTCTCGTCGATCCGGCGGACGACCCGGTAGGGGCGCGCCGGGCAGGCGGGGTCCACCTCGGCCTGCTGGTAGAGCCGGGCCTCCTCGGCGACGAGCTGGGTGGCGAACAGCCAGTACACCTCGTCCCAGGCGGCGGCGACCTCGGGGGTGACCGCCTCGCCCAGCACCTCGGCGACCGCGGCAAGCAGGTGGTGCCCGACGATCGTGTACTGCTCCGGCCGGATGCCCAGCGAGACGTGTTTGTAGGCGATCCGCCGCAGGATGTGGTCGAACGGCGGCGCGTCCGGGTTCACCAGCTGGACCGCGTACGCGACCACCGAGCCGGCCAGCGCGCGGCTCTGCTCCCCGGTGGCCTGGTTGCCCTGGTTGAACACCCGGAGCAGGTCCGGGCGCGCGGCGAACATCCGCGGATAGAACCGCGCGGTGATCTCCTCCGCGTGCGCCGCCACCACGTCGGCGGTGGCGCGGACCACCTCCGCGGAGCTCTCGGACAGCAGCGATTGCCGCGCACGGACGGATGCCTCGGTCATGCCTTCTCCCGGATCTCCACGACGAGATGTCGTCCGAGCGGGCCGGTCTGCCCGCCCAGCGCCACCCTTTCGCCGGGCAGGAGGGGCGCAAAAGGGCCGAAAGTCCCGAGCTGGACGGGACGCCTCCGACGCCGACACCGCTTGCCCGGACGCGCTGCGATCCCTGCGGCTACCGCCCGCCGGTCCGGTGCACCGCGTCGACGTCTACGGACGACAGGCTCGGGTCGAGTTGCGCGGCGACACGATGTTCCTCGCCCAGGCCGGCACCGGGTGGGTGGTCACGGCGGCCGGCTGCCTGCTGCACCGCGGTGAGCGGCCTTCCTGCTGCTGTTCGTGCTCGCGCTGGTCGGGCAGGCCTTCGCGGGACACGCCGTCTGCAACGGGGACCAACCGACGAGCGGACTGCCCGGCGCCTCGCTGGGCCGCTACGTCACCTCGGCGCCGCTCGCCACCGAACCATCGGCGGGCGCCGATAGTTCGATAGCGGCTCAACTTTGTGGGGCTCACGCCGTCGCGTGGAGGAAGTCTGCGAGGTGCTTAGCGACCGCGTCCGGCTGCTCCAGGTGCAGGAAGTGACCGGCCCCGGTCAGCAGCTCCGCACGCGAGGGCGGCGTGATCCGCGGCCGGATGACCGACAAGAACCGCGGGTCGAGGGCGCCGTCCCGGTCCCCGTGGAGGTAGAGCAGCGGGACCCGCGGCTCGACGAGGGCGACCCGGCTGCGCCGGGAGGCCATCGCGCGGTAGTACGAGATCACTGCTTCGGCGTGCGCCCGGTCGGGTACCGCCCGCGCCACGTGGGCGACGTCGTCGCCGGCGTCGTATCCGGGTGACCAGAGTGTCCACAGGCGCCGGACGAGCCACTCGAAGTTCCGCTCGGCCAACCCGGGGATCTGGTTGTACGCGATGTACCAGGAGTGCAGTGGCTGCCGCAGCGCCGCGCCGAGCCACGGACCGAGCGTCTTCGACGTCGGGTTCATCCAGGCCAGCGGCGGCACCGCCAGCGACGCCACCCGAGAGTACGGCGAGGCCGGGTCACCGGCGAGGGTGTTCGCGGTGATCGCGCCCCAGTCGTGGCCGACCAGGGCCGTTGTCGCGTCGCCGCCGAGACGCTCGTGCAGCGCGACGGCGTCGGCGGCGAGCGCGCTCACCGAGTAGTCGTGGTCGGCGGGCAGGCCGGAGGGTGCGTAGCCGCGCAGGAACGGTGCGGCCACGCGGTAGCCCGCCTCCCCGAGGAGCGGGCCGACCGTGCGCCAGGTCCACGCGGTATCGGGGAACCCGTGGAGCGCCACCAGCAGCTCACCGCCGGGCGGTCCCCACTCGAGGACTCCGACGTCGTGGGTGGGCAGCTGGACCGAGTGCTCGCGCGGCGCCGTCGGCGTCATGACAGCACACGCTAGTGCGTTCGCCGGGCACATTCATGGGGGTTGGCCATCGCCCCCGCCGGAAATCGCAGTACGCCGCGCCGCGCTCCCCGCCCGGCCGTGATCCGGGCGGGGAGCGCGGGGCCGGCGGAGCCGGTCAGTGGCGGGGGCCGTGTCGGCCGAGCGTCTCCACCGGCGTAGCGCCCGGGCGGGTCCACTGCGGCACGGGGCGGCTCGTCCCGCCCCACTCGGCGTTCCCGTCCGAGTCCGAACGCCAGTACCAGCAGGGGTGCCGCCCCTCGGGCCAGCCCTCGGGGTTGTCCTCCCACGCCTCACCGCGGCCGTACGGCGTTCGGTCGAGCAGCGCGAAGAACGGGTTGGCGACCTCGTTACCCCGGCCCGTGCTGGAGTAGGTGAGGTACACCCGGTCGCCGTCGCGCAGGAAGCAGGTGAGGTGTCCCATCGCTCCGCCGATCGGCGCCTCCACGTCGCGCACCGAATACCAGGGCTGGGCGTACCCCATGAACTGGACGTACGGCTCGACCTCGTCCCACCGGCCCGTCGTGAGGATGGCGAACGAGACGCCGCGGGCGTTGAGGTAAACGGCGTCCTTCAGGCCCCAGGCCGCCCAGGTGCAGCCCTCGCACTGCCCCTGGTGCGGTGCGCGGTCGTGCCACATGTGCTGGTAGGTCATGAGCTCGGTACGGCCCTCGAAGAGGTCCAGGAACGGGACCGGTCCGTCGGCTCCGACGACCTCGACCGCTCCGTCGACCTCCACCATCGGCAGTCGTCGGCGGGCCGCGGCGAGGGCGTCGCCCTCGCGGGTGTGGGCCTTCTCCCGGACCAGCAGCTGGTCACGGGCGGCCTGCCAGGTGGCCAGGTCGACCACGGGCGGGCGGCCTGGCCGGGTGGTGGTCGGATCGTCCGGTGTAGTGAGCATGGTGTCCTCCGGGCAGCGTCGAATCGACGTCCAACTGCGGTCACCGGAAGAGACTCGCGCCGCGGCCGGAAATCATCGCGGCCGGAGCACGGGGATCGCGGTCACTCGTCCGGTTGCCAGAACGGCTGGGGTCGCTCCACCGGGGCGGGCACGGTCACGGTGCGCACGAACGTGTGCTGCCCCGAGCCGACCCCGAACGACGCGCTGCCGTCGGGCAGCGACACCTCGGCGCTCGTGTTCGGCGGCACGGTCAGCGCGAGCGTGAACACCGCACCGACGAGCGTCCACGACACCGCGGCCCGGCCGTACGGCGTGTCGTGGGTGGCGGCCGCGGACGTGATCCCCGGGCCGGGGCGCGGTGCGACCCGCAGCCGCCGGTAGCCGGGCGCCGCCGGGGCGAGGCCGGCGACCGTGCGGTGCAGCCAGTCGGCGACCGCTCCGTACGCGTAGTGGTTGAACGACGTCATCTCGCCGGGGTTGATCGAGCCGTCCGGGAGCATGGAGTCCCAGCGCTCCCAGATCGTCGTCGCGCCCCTCGTCACCGGATACAGCCACGACGGGTGCTCCCGCTGGAGCAGCAGTTCGTAGGCGGACGCGATCGCACCGGCGTTCGTCAGCGCGTCGGTGACCAGCGGCGTGCCGAGGAAGCCGGTACCGATGTGCCAGCCGTCGTTCGCGACCTGCTCGGCGAGCAGCCGACCCGCGTGGTCGCGCTGGGCATCGGCGAGCAGGCCGAACTCCAGCGCCAGCGCGTAGGCGGTCTGCGACGGGTAGGCCACCCGCCCGGTCGGCGTCACGTACTCGGCGCGGAACCGCTCGGCCGCCCGTTCGGCGAGCACGGCGAACCGGCCGCCGTCGCGCCCCAGCACGGCCGCGGCGTCGGCGACGATCCGCGCCGACCGGGCCAGGTAGGCGGTGGCGACGCACTGCCACGGCGCCCGCGCGGCACCGGGATTCTCCGGCGGGGCCGCCGGGTCGAGCCAGTCGCCGAACGAGAAGCCACCGTCGGGGAAGTCGAGGCCCGCCCCGGCGCGCCGCGCGAACGCGTCGATCCACGCGACCATCGACTCCCACTGGTCGGCGAGCACCCCGGCGTCACCGAACCGCTGGTACAGCGTCCACGGGACGACCACGGCGGCGTCACCCCAGCCCGCCTCGGCCTGGTCGGGGAAGGGCAGCACGTGCAGGAACGGTACGAAGTTCGGTACGAAGCCGCCGTGGTCGCGCAGCTGCTCGGCGGCGAGGTCGGCCAGCCAGGACCGCAGCATGCCGGCGGTGTCGTAGAGGAACGCGGCGGTCGGCGCGAAGACCTGCAGATCGCCGGTCCAGCCGAGCCGCTCGTCGCGCTGCGGGCAGTCGGTGGGGATGTCGAGGAAGTTGCCCCGCATGCCCCGGACGACGTTCTCGTGCAGCCGGGTCACGTCCGGGTCCGAGCAGGTGAACGTGCCGGTCGGGCGCAGATCGGTGTGCACGACGACGGCCTGGAGGTCGGCGGTGGTCAGCTCACCCGGCCAGCCCTCCACCTCGGCGTAGCGGAAACCGTGGAACGTGAACCGCGGCTCCCAGGTCCGCGGACCCGCCCCGTCGAGCACGACGACGTCGGTCTGTGCTGCCTTGCGCAGCGGCCGGGTGCCCAGCTCCCCCGATTCGAGCACCTCCGCGTGGCGGACCGTGATCCGCGTACCGGCCGGGGCGTCGGGCAGCGTGAGCCGGAGGCGGCCGACCAGGTTCTGTCCGAAGTCGACGAGGACCTTGCCGGACGCGGAGCGGAACACCTCGCGGGCGGGCAGAACCTCGGTCCGACGCACCGGGGGCCCGGTCGGCGCGACCAGCGTCGTCACCGGCGCGGGCCCGACGTCGACCGGGGTCCAGCCGGTGTCGTCGAAGCCAGGCGCCGACCAGCCGGGCAGGTCACCGCGCGCGTCGAACGTCTCACCGCCGTAGAGGCCCGCGCGGACGGTCGGCGCCGGCGCCGATCGCCACGAGCCGTCCGTGGTCACCACCGTGCGGCTGCCGTCGGGGTGCTCGACCTCCAGCTGCGCGAACAGGCCGGTGCGCTCGCCGTAGTGGGCGCGCCCGCCGGTGAAGCCGAGGTAACCGCGGTACCAGCCGTCGGCCAGTTGCGCGCCGAGCACGTTCGTGCCCTCGGTGAGCAGGCCGGTGACATCGTAGGTCTGGTAGCGCAGCCGGTGCCGGTAGCTGGTCCACCCCGGGGCCAGGACGTCGTCGCCGACCGGGGTGCCGTTGATCTCGGCGTCGTAGACGCCGAGCGCGGTCGCGTACAGCCGGGCACGCGCCACCGGCTTGGCGAGCGGAAACTCCCGGCGCAGCAGCACGACCGGCTCCTCCGAGGAGGCCGGCAGCACCGGCTGCGCCAGCGCGGCCGACCAGTCCGAGCGCGCCAGCAGACCGGCTTCGACCACGGCCTCGTCACTCCACGCCGTGGGCCCCACCGCCGACGAGCCCGCGGCGCCGCTCCCCCAGACCCGCACCCGCACGGTCCGGCGCTCCCGGCTGGTCAGTGGCGGAGCGCCCCAGGGGACCAGCACCAACTCGCCCGCGTCGACGCGGCCCGACGTCCAGGCCGGGCCGCTCTCCGGCGCGATCTCCAGCTCGTAGGCCGACTGCCGCCAGCCGGGCAGCTCGGTGCGGACGATCCAGGACAGCCGCGGTGCCGGCTCGCCGATGCCGAGCGGCTCACGGTGATGCTCGAACGTGACCGGCGCGACCGTGACGTCCCTCATCGGAGAACCTGCCAGTGGTGGCTGCCCGGTCCCGCACGGTGGACGTCCCCGTCGGGGAGGACGATCTCGGCGCTCGTGGCCGCGGGCACCACGACCCGCAGCTCGAAGACGTCGCCGGTGATCCGCCACGCCGACTCGATCCGGCCGTACGGCGACTCGTGGGCCGCCTCGGCGGAGGTCAGCCCGCCGCCGGGGCGCGGGCGGACGCGAAACCTCCGGTAGGCGGGTTCGACCAGCTCGATCCCGGCGAGGTAGCGGTGCAGGAACGAGACCACCGCGCCCTTGGAGTAGTGGTTGAGCGACTCGTGCGGGACGCCGTCGGCGTCCACGCCGTGCCAGTGCTCCCAGACGGTGGTCGCGCCGCGGTCGATCATGACCAGCCAGGACGGCTCGGTGTCCTGCAGCAGCAGTTCGTAGGCGACGTCGAGGTGCCCGGCGTCGGCCAGCACCGGGAGCAGGTACGGGGTGGCGAGGAAGCCGGTGCCGAGATGGGTACCGGCCTTGCGGATCAGCTCGACCAGCCGGTCCGCGACGGCCGGGCGCAGCTCGTCCGGCACCAGGTCGAACGCGAGCGCCCGCACGTGGTCGGCTTGCGTGTCGGGGACGAGCCGCCCGTCGTCGTCGAGATACTCGGCCTGCCAGGCGGTGCGCACCGCCTCGGCGAGGGCCGCGTACCGCCCGGAGTCGTGGCCGAGGATGTCCGCGATCCGGCTCATCAGCCCGGCGCTGTGGGCGAAGTACGCCGTGGCTACCTCGCCCTCGTCCGCGGCGACGAACGCCCCGTAGTCCCCGACCTCCTCACCCGGTACCAGCCACTCGCCCCAGTGGAAGCCGGTGTCCCAGAGGTACTGCTCGTGGGGGCGGGGCGGGCGGTGCGCCCGCGACGAATGCCGCTGCTCCCGCGCCATCCGCTCGGCCCGGTCCAGCCAGCGGCCCATCGTCGGCCAGAGCTCCTCGAGGATCCGCACGTCGCCGTAGGCGCGGTACAGCTCCCAGGGCACGATCACCGCCGCGTCGCCCCACCCGGCCGAGCCGTTGAGCATCGCGATCGGACCCTGGCGTCCCTCGTGCCGCGGGCTGGGGCTGACGTTGGCGATCGTGCCGTCGGGCCACTGGTCGGCCGCGACGTCGCGGAGCCACTTCGTCGAGAAGCCCGCGACGTCGTAGAGGAACGCGGCGGTCGGCACGAACAGCTGCCAGTCGCCGGTCCAGCCGTGCCGCTCGCGGTGCGGGCAGTCGGTGGGGATGTCGCAGGCGTTGGCCCGGAAGCTCCACACCGCGGCCTCGTGGAGCGCGTTGAGCCGCTCGTCGCTGCTGGTGAACCAACCGGTGCGGGGCAGGTCGGTGTGGACGACGACGCCGCGGACGTCGTCGGTGGTCAGCGGGCCGGGGTGCCCCTCGATGCGGACGTACCGGAAGCCGTGGGTGGTGCGGCGCGGCTCGAAGACGTCGCCCGGGACACCGGCGGAGACGACGACGTCGACCTGGCCGGCCGGCAGCGGATGCGGCAGGAACGGGACCGCCGGCCGGAGGTGCTCCACCGTGAGGTCGCCGTCCGGCCCGAGCCACTCGCCGTGCGTCAGCGTGAGCTCGGTCCCGGCCGGGCCGAGGTTCGTCAGCCGGACCCATCCGTTGACGTTCTGCCCGAGGTCGACGAGGTGCGGGCCGCTGGGAAGCCTCGTGACCGACCGCGGCACCAACTCCTCGACCCGCCGCACCGGCGGGGCGGGCGAGTCGACCAGCCCGGCGTACCCGTGGTCCACCACGACGACGTCGTCCCAACCCGTGTCGTCGAAGCCGGGCACCTCCCAGCCCCGGGGCGTCCGGCTGAGGTCCCAGCGCTCGCCCTCGATCAGGTCGGCGGCGACCACGTGGCCGAACCCGCTGCGCCAGCCGGGGCCGGTGCCGACGATCGTGACGCTGCCGTCGTCGTGGACGAGTTGGAGCTGAGCCAGCAGCGCCAGCCGGTCACCCCACTGTTCGGCGGCGCGGGTGATGCCGACCTGCCCGCGGAACCACCCGTCCGCGAGGATCACGCCGAGCGCGTTGCGTCCCGGGCGGATCGACGTCGTCACGTCGTGGGTCTGCACCTGCAGCCGCACGTCGTACTGGGTGTACCCGGGCGTCAGCTCGGCGTCGCCGACCCGCTCGGCGTTGAGGAACGCCTCGTAGAGACCCTGGGCGGTGGCGTGCAGCCGGGCTGCGACGACCGGCCGGTCGACGTCGAACTCCCATCGCAGCAGCGCGGCCGGGCGGTCGCCCTTCTCGCCCGCCGGCATGGTGCCCGGCTCGATCCAGGTGGCGTGCCAGTCCTCGCTGGACAGCAGCCCGGTCTCGAACCAGGCCGGCGCGGACAGCGGGGTCTCGCCCAGATCGGTGCGCACCCGCACCCGCCACTCGACGCGCTGGGACGACCCGAGGCGCGGACCGGTGTAGGGCACCAGCAGGCTCTGGTCACTCTCCACCCAGCCGGTGTCCCAGCCGTTGTCCGCGGTGATCCGGTACGCACGCTGCTCGCGGGCTCCCTCGGGCAGTCGCCAGGACAGCCGGGGGGCGGTCGTCCGGATGCCCAGGGCGGGTTCGAGGTGCTCGGTCCGCAGCCCTGTGGGTCCGGTCATGCGGGCACTCCTTCGGAGGTGATCTCAACGGTGACCAACGCCCGGACGTCACCGGCGGAGGGGCCGGTGAGCAGATCGAGAGGGCCCGGCTCCACCGCCCAGCCGTCGTCGGTCCAGTGCCGCAGGGTGCGGGCGGAGATCTCGACCGGAACGTCGACGGTCTCGCCCGGGGCGGCGGTCACGACGGCGAACCCGGCCAGCCAGCGGGCCGGGCGGTCGATCGCCGAGTCCGGGCGCGCGGCGTAGACCTGCACGACCTGCTTGCCCGGCCGGTCGCCGGTGTTGCGCAGCCGGACGACGGCACTCCGCCCCTGTGCGTCGATCGAGCACCACTCCCAGGTCGTGTAGCCCAGGCCGTGGCCGAACCAGTACGCCGGCTCGGTACCCGCTCGCAGGTACGCGCGGTGGCCGATGTGCACGCCCTCGGTGTACTCCAGCCGCCCGCCGGTCGGTGCGGTGCCGGTCACCGGTGCGTCGGCGAGCGCGGCGGGCCAGGTGGTCGGGAGCCGTCCACCCGGCTCGGCGTCGCCGAGCAGCACGTCGGCGAGCGCGGCGCCGAACTCCATGCCGCCGAACCAGGACACCAGGACGGCGGCGACGTCGTCGCGCCACGGCAGCTCCACCGGCGCCCCGGCGTTGACCACGACGACCGTGCGAGGGTTGACCGCGGCGACCGCGCGCACGAGCTCGTCCTGGCGGCCGGGCAGCGCCAGCGAGGTGCGGTCGAAGCCTTCGCTCTCGACGTCCTCGCTGGTGCCGACGACGATGACCGCGACGTCGCTGCTCCGGGCCAGGTCGACGGCGCGCGCCAGCTCCTCGTCGGCCGGGCCGAGCGGAAGTCCGACGACGAGCCCGGCGCGGAAGAGCGGTGCGTCGTCGGCCCACCGGTAGTCGATGCGGACGTCGACGCCGTGCCCAGCCCGCAGCGGGACGGTCGCCGCGTGCTGCGGCCCGCGCTGGAAGATCTCACCGATGTCGACGGTCGTCTGGTGCTGCTCGCCGGCCGCGACCCGCACACCGTCGACGAACAGCGCGCACTCGCCGAAGCCGGTCGCCCCGAGCCGCCAGTGCCCGCCCTCGTCCGGGGTGAACCGGGTCCGCAGTTGCACCGCCACGGCCCCGGCCGGGATCACGGCGGCCATCCGCACCAGGATCGCGGTGCCGGCCTCCTGTTCGGCGACCGTGCAGCCGTCCGCGTCGAGCCAGCGCAGGTGGACCGGCCCGGTCAGCTCATCGGCGCGCGCCGGGCGGAGCAACGCGGAGAGCCCGGCGCCGACCGCGCTGACGACCTCGGCCCGCCCGGCCAGGGCCGCGGTGAGCCCGGCGACCGGGGTGATCAGGTACGGCAGCGGTACGGTCGCCGAGCCGCCGCCGAGCGCGCGGGCGTCCCTGGCCCCGGGGCCGAGCACGGCGACCCGGCGCAGTTCCTCCGCGCGCAGCGGCAGGACGCCGTCGTTGCGCAGCAGGACGGTGCCGGCGACCGCGGCTTCCCGGGCCGGCGCGGAGGCGTCCTCGATCCGTCCGGGTACGGTCTTCCCGCCGCCGCCCAGGGCTCCGACCCGGGTGGCCAGGAGAAGCATGCGGCGCACCTTCGCGTCGATGGCGGCCTCCGGCACGCGGCCCGCCTTCACGGCGTCGACCAGCGACGATCCCCACTGCGCGTCGGGCCCCGGCATCGCCAGATCGAGCGCGGCGCGGGCGGCCGGCTCACCGGAGTAGAGCGCGCCCCAGTCCGAGACGACCGCGCCGGAGAAGCCCCACTCCCCCTTCAGCGGCTCGGCGAGCAGGTCGTTCTCGGTCATCGGCGCGCCGTTCACGCCGTTGTAGGCGGCCATCACCATCCACGGCTCGGCGTCCGCGACGACCGCCTCGAACGGCGCCAGGTACAGCTCGCGCAGGGTCCGCTCGTCGACCCGGTTGTCGACGGTCATCCGGTCGGTCTCGGCGTCGTTGGCGACGTAGTGCTTGGGGCAGGCCCCGACGCCGTTCTCCTGGACACCGCGCACGTAGGCGGCGGCGAGCCGCCCGGAGAGCAGCGGGTCCTCGCTGAAGCACTCGAAGTGCCGCCCACCCAGCGGCGAGCGGTGCAGGTTGATCGTCGGGCCGAGGACGACGTCGACGCCCTTGCGCACCGCCTCTCCGGCGAGCAGCGCGCCGAGGCGGTGCAGCAGGTCCTCGTCCCAGGACGCTGCCAGCGCGGAGCTGGACGGCAGCGTCGCGGCGGGGTCGAGCTCGGAGTCGGTGCCGCCGCGCACGCCGATCGGCCCGTCGGAGAGCGTCATCGCGCGCAGCCCGATCTCATCGACCGGCTGGGTCGTCCACACACCAGAGCCGGAGAGAAGTCTCACCTTCGTCTCGAGGTCGAGTCGCGCGACCAGGTCGTCGACGCTCATCCGAGGGTCGCCGTGCGCTCGGCGTGGTGGCACGCGGTGTGGGTGTCGTCGACCTGCCGCAGCGGCGGACGCTGCTGGCTGCAGATCTCGGTGGCGAGCGGGCAACGCGGCACGAACGGACAGCCGGTCGGCGACGGCTTCGCTGCACCGGCGGTGCCGATACCGAGCGCCTCCCGCGCAGCCCGGCGAGCGGCCTGCTCGGCCGGGCGCGGCACCGGCGCCGCGGCGGTCAGCGCGACCGTGTACGGGTGACGCGGGGCCTGCGTCACCGACTCGACCGGACCGGTCTCCATCACCTGCCCGCGGTAGAGGACCACGACGCGCTGGGCGAGGAACCGGACGACGCCGAGGTCGTGGGCGATGAACAGGAACGCCAAGCCGTGCTGGTCGCGGAGGTCGGCCAGCAGGTTGAGCACCTGCGCCTGGGTCGAGAGGTCCAGCGCCGACACCGGCTCGTCCAGGACCAGCACCTTCGGGTCGCAGACCAGCGCGCGGGCGATCGCGACGCGCTGCCGCTGCCCACCGGAGAACTGCGCCGGGTAGCGGTCGGCGGCGTCCCCGGGCAGGCCGACGGACTCCAGCGCGGCCCTCGCCTTGGCATTCGCAGCCGGCCCGCGGACGCCCAGCAGCCGCAGCGGTTCGACCAGCGTCTGACCGATCGTGCGGGCCGGGTTCAGCGAGGAGTACGGGTCCTGGAAGACGACCCGCAGGTCGGCGGCGTGCCGGCTGCGCTGCTTGAGCGGCATCCGCGTGACGTCCTGGCCGTGCAGCCGCACGGTTCCGGCCGCCGGTGGGTGCAGCCCCAGCACCGCCTTGCCGATCGTCGACTTGCCGGAGCCGGACTCGCCGACCAGGCCGAGGGTCTCGCCGGGGGCGATGTCGAAGCTCACTCCGTCCACGGCGGGCGGCGTCTGCCGGGCCCGGCGTCCCGAGCCGTAGCGGACGACGAGGTCGCGGACCTCCAGCGCCGTGGCGGTGGTCAACGTGCTCATCGCGACGCTCCTGCGATCTGGTCGGGGGCCGGTGCGAGCGTCTCCGCGCCGGGTGCGGTCTCGGCGCCGACGGCCTCGGTGTCCCAGGTGGCGTGCGCTCGGGAGAGCTCGTCGAAACGGACGCAGAGCACGTGCCCGGTGTGGTGGGCGGCTCGCGCCGGGAACGGCTCGGCGCAGGCGTCCTGCGCGAACTGGCAGCGGGTGGCGAATCGGCAGCCGGTCGGCCACTCGCCCGGCGGTGGCACGGTTCCCGGGATGGACGCCAACCGGAGTGGTACCGGCTCCCCCTCCGGCACGTGTGGGTTCGCTCCGAGCAGCGCCATCGTGTACGGGTGCGCGGGCGCGTCGAGCACGCTCGGGGCGCTGCCGGACTCCACGACGGCGCCGGCGTACATCACCGCGACGTCGTCGCAGATGTCCGCGACCACGCCGAGGTCGTGACTGACCAGGATGATCGAGAGGCCGGTGTCGCGGACCAGCGCCCGGAGCAACGACAGGATCTCCGCCTGCACGGTGACGTCGAGCGCCGTGGTGGGCTCGTCGGCGATCAGGAGTTTCGGCTCGCCGGTCAGCGCCAGGGCGATGCACACCCGCTGGGCCATGCCGCCGGAGAGCTGGTGCGGGTAGCTGCGCAGCACGCGCTCCGCGTCGACGATGCCGACCTGGGCCAACAGCCCGGCGGCGATCCGGCGGGCCTCCGCCCGGCCCACCCCGCGGAACCGGCGGATCGGCTGGGTCAGCTGGTAGGACACGGAGAACATCGGGTCCAGCGCGACCATCGGCTCCTGGGAGATCAGCGCGATCTCCCGGCCCCGCACCGAGCGGGACCCGCGGCCGAGGAGTTCCCGGCCCTGCCAGCGGATCGATCCGCCGGACACCGAGACGCCCTCGGGCAGCAACCCCAGCAGCGAGCGGGCGGTCATCGTCTTGCCGCAGCCGGACTCGCCGACGAGCCCGAGGACGGTGCCCGGGCGCAGCGCGAACGACACCCCGGTGACCAGCTCCGTTCCGTCGTCCACCGCGACGGAGAGGTTGCACACCACCAGCACCGCGTCGGAGTCGTTCGGCGCGGATTCGTTCGGCGGCGCGGGTGCGGTGGGTGCCGGAATGCTCGCGGGGGCGCCGGCCTGGGCGCGGCGGCGCCGGGTCTTCCCGCTCCGGCCGGCGGGCGCGCCCTGCGCGGCGAGGGCGTCGGCCAGCTCGTTGGCGGCCACCACCGTGACCGCGAGGACCAGGCCGGTCGGCACCATCAGCCACGGGTCGTCGAACAGGTACTTCGATGCGTCCTGGATCATGAAGCCCCAGCTGGGCTCGGGCTCGGCCGGTCCGAAGCCGAGGAACGCCAGGCCCGCGTTGATCAGCAGGCCGATGCCGAACAGCTGCGCGCCCTGCACCGCGACGACGGTCGCCATCGACGGCAGCACGTGCAACAGGTTCACGCGCAGTGAGCTCAGCCCGTTGACCCGCGCCGCGTCGACGTAGAGCCGCTGCCGCACCGACTGGGCCACCCCGAGCAGCACCCGGTAGACCGCGGCCGAGATCAGTACACCGAGAACCGCCATGACGACGTAGAGCCGGTTGCCGATCGCGCCGATCACCGCGAGCAGCAGGATGATCAGCGGCAGCGCCAGCAGGACCTCGGTGAGCCGGCTGATCACCCGCTCGGTCGTGCGTCCGCGTTCGGCGGCGATCAGCGCCAGCGGCAGCCCGATGCCGAACGCCACGACCAGCATCAGCGCCGAGGAGAGCAGCGGCAGCGCGCCGGCGGTGAAGATCCGGCTGAGGATGTCGCGACCGAGCGGATCGGTGCCCAGCCAGTGCGCGCCCGACGGCAGTGCGAGACGGTTGGCCAGGTCCTGCTCGTCCACGGCGTACGGCCGCCACAGCGACGCGGTGAGCGACGCGACCAGCATGAAGAGCAGCCACGCGGCGCCGAACGCACCGCCGGGACGGCGCAGGGCGGCGGGCAGGCCGCGGCGCCGCCGTACGGGCTCGGTGGCGACGCTATCCACGCTGTCGGCCGCGTCGAGAGGCAGGACGCTCATGCGGTGCGCACCTTCGGGTCCAGGGCCGCGACCACGAGGTCGAGCAGCAGGTTGACGACGACCACGACGACGGTCGCCACGACGACGACGCTGATCAGCGCCGGGATGTCGTGCGAGGCGGCGGCGGCCTGGCTGGCCTGTCCCAACCCGGGGAGCGCGAACAGGTTCTCCACGATCACCGAGCCGCCGAACAGCGCGATGAACTGGATGCCGAGGACCGAGACGACCGGAACGCTCGCGTAGCGCAGCGCGTGCACGTAGCGGATCCGCCACTCCGGGGTGCCCATCGCACGCAGCGTGCGGACGTGCTCCTGGGTCAGCGCTTCGCGCATGCCGACGCCTGCGGTGCGGGCGATGATCGCCGCACCGCCGACCGTCAGCGTCAAAATCGGGATCAGGAGGCTCTGCAGCCAGCCGACCGGGTCGTCGGCGAACGGAACGTAGCCGGTCGCCGGCAGCCACCCCAGCTGCAGGGAGAGCAGGTAGACCAGCAGGATGCCGACCCAGAACGCCGGCAGCGAGAGCGCGATGCCCGCGCCGGAGTTGACGATCTTGGCGAGGCGCCCGCCTCGGACGGCCGCGGTCACCCCGAGAACGATCCCCACGACGCCGGAGAGCAACGTGGCGAGCAGGGCGATCGAGGCAGTGATCGGCAGTCGGGCGGTGAGATCGGCTCGGAGGTCCCGGCCGTCGATCAGCGAGGTGCCGAAGTCCAGGCGCAGCAGCTGGCCGATCGTGTCACCGAACTGGATCCAGAGCGGACGGTCCCAGCCGAGCGCGTGGTTCTGCTCGGCGATCTCCGCGGCGCTGGCCCCCGGCCCGGCCTTGACCGCGCCTGGGCTGCCGTCACCCACGTGGACCAGCAGGAACGTGATGAGGACCGCGGCGAACACCGTGCCGATCGCCAGGCCCAGCCGTCGTACGACGTAGGCGAGCATCTGGGGCTCCTCGTCCGGGTTAGGGAGTCCGGGGATGGGGAGCCGGTGGCCGCGGGCGTGCCGCGGCCACCGGCTGCGGCGTCAGCTCGCCGGCTTCAGGCTGGAGAGCACCAGGTAGTTGTTGGTGCCGGCGTAGGAGGGCGCGGCGACCTTGGTCTTGTTGTAGCCGGTGTAGGTGAAATCCTCGTAGATCGGGATGTACCAGCCACCGTTCGTGAGCGCGGCGTTGAGGTCCTTGAGCGCGGCCTCCTGGTCGGCGCCGGTGGTGCCCAGCGACTTGCCGAGCGCGGCGTCGATCTTGGGGTCCTTGGCCTTCTGCTGATTCATGAACCCGCCGTAGACCACTCCGGCGACGAACCCGGCCGGGTTGCTGCCGACGGCGAACGGGCCGAAGCCGAGCGGCTCGGTGTTGGTCGCGGCGAAGACCTGGTCGGTCGAGGTCGCGGTCTTGACCTTCATCGTGACCCCGATCGCCGACCACTGCTTCTGGACCGCGATCAGGTCCTCGGTCGGCTGGCCCGCGATCGTGATCTCGAACGAGAAGCCGTTCGGGTAGCCGGCCTTCGCCAGGAGCTGCTTGGCCGCCGCGGGGTCGTACGAGTAGGTCTGGTTGAGGCTCGGGTCGAAGCCGGTCGCGTCCGACGGGAAGAGCTGCTTGGTGCCCTTGGAGCCCTGGTGCAGCGTCTTGACGATCGTCGCGTCGTCGATCCCCCGGAGCAGCGCCAGCCGCACCTCGGGCTTGGCGAACGCGGGGTTGGTCTTGCCCTGCTTGTCCCAGACCGGGAACCCGACGATCGTGCCGCCGACCTTGACGGTTCCGGCCCGGGACTGCACCAGCTCCACGACGCTCGGCTTGAGGATGCCGGCCACGTCGGTCTGGCCGGAGATCACCGCGTTCGCCAGCGACTGGGCGTCGAGGATGACCTTGACGACGATGTGGTCGTACGCCCACCGCTCGGCGTTCCGGTCGTCGGACTGCTTGTCGAGCGTGTAGACGCTCGCCTTCGTCGTCTTGCCGGTGTTGAGCGTGTAGGCGCCGGAGCCGTCCGGCTTGGTCAGCAGCGAGTCGGGGTTCGCGATGCCGTCCGGCCCGATGATCGCACCGGCGGTGTCGGCCAGGTTGTTCTCCGGCGTCGCCTGGGGCGCCTTCCAGGTGATGACGACGGTCTTCGGGTCGGGCGCGGCGACATCGGTGATCTCGCTGGCACCGCCCGGCGCGAGCGAGCCGTACGCGACCAGGTCCTTGTCGCTGCGGCGGTCGAGGTTGGCCTTGACGACGGTCGAGTCCAGCTTCTTGCCGTCGGTGAACGTGACGCCGTCGCGCAGCGTCAGCGTGGTCTTGAGGTTGTCCGGGCTGTTCGAGAACTTCTCGACCAGCTCGGGCTGCGCCTTGCCCTCGGTGTCGAGGACGAACAGGGCGTCGTAGAGGGCACCGAAGAACGTGTACTGGCCCTGCGAGTAGAGGAGCGGGTCGTAGCCGGTCGGGGCCGCGTCGGCGTCGAGCGCGATGGTGACGGTGTCGCTGGCGCTCTGGCTGCTGCTCCCACCGCCGTTCCCACCGCAGGCGGCGAGCGTGGTGAGGGCGAGAGTGGTGGCGAGTGCCACCCCGATCCGAGCTGTGAATCGTTTCATGTCGCTCCGGGCTCCTTCGCCTGAAACGGAGGGGGTTCTGGGGGTTCCGGGGTCGCCGGTGAGTTGGGGGTGTGCTGCCGCCGAGGCGTCGGCCCGGCTTGGGCGCCAACGATGCGATGCGGCTCACAGCGGTGTCCCGGAGGTTGCCGGTCAATGAAATACAAATTGTGGTGCGCGCCTCATCGGTGACCCCGAGATGACACCCGTGACGCCTGCGTCTCCCAGCGCGCCAGGCGGCGGGGGGGATTCGCCTGCCGCTCAATGGCAAGGCCACTAGGACGGCGCGGCCGTCACCCGTGAGCATCGCCGCACGGCGCCGTGACCGGCGCCACAGCATCACGTGCGGAGGTAATCAGTGCCGATCCACCCGCAGATCGCGGCGAAGCTCCCCCTGCTCGAGGGCATCACCTCGTTCGAGGCCGCCATGACCGACCCGGCGCAGCGCGCGCTACTAGACGAGTTCCTGATGATCACCGGCGCGCCGGAACCGCCGCAGGTCGCGACGCGCGACGAAACCGTCGCCGGTCCGCACGGCCCGGTGCCGGTGCGGATCTACGAGCCGTCCACGCCCGGCCCGGACCGCCCCGCTCTGGTCTGGATGCACGGCGGCGCTTTCGTCGGCGGCGACCTGGCGATGCCCGAGGCCGACTGGACCGCTCGGCAGATCTGCGACCGCGCCGGGACCGTCGTCGTCAGCGTCGACTACCGGCTCTGCCACGGCGGGGTGCACTACCCGGTGCCGCACGACGACGTGGTCGCCGCGTTCCGCTGGGTGCGCGAGAACGCCGAGACCCTCGGCGTCGACACCGCGCGGCTCTCGATCGGCGGCGCCAGCGCCGGCGGCAACCTGGCGATCGGCGCCGCGCTGAAACTGCGCGACGCGGACGGCCGCCCGCCGGTGGCGCTGCTGGCGCTCTACCCGGTGGCCCACGCCGTGCTACCCCCCGCGTCGGCGTCGCTGGCCGCGGACATGGCCGCGATCCCCGCCGTCCTGCGCTTCGCCCCACCCCAGACGGCCTGGATCAACCAGAACTACCTCGGCGGCCCGCTGAGCACCGCCGACGGCTACGCGTTCGGCGCGCACGCCGTCCTGGAAGGACTGTGCCCGACGCTGGTGATCAACGCGGAGTACGACGACCTGCGCCCGTCCGGCGAGGACTTCGCCGCGCGCTGCGCGCGGGCAGGCGTCGACGTGCGCCAGCTCACCGCGCCCGGCATGCTGCACGGCTTCCTCAACAGCCGCCCCGACCTGGAGCCGGTCGGACACGCGCTCGACGTGATGGCGGAGGTCGTGACCGGAAGCCGGATCACGGCGCCGCTACCCGCGTGACACCGAACCCGCTGCTCCCCGGGTTCCACCCCGACCCGAGCGTCGTCCTCGTGGACGGCGTGTACTACCGCGGAGTCTTCTGATGACCACTTTCCCCGACGGCTTCCTCTGGGGCGCGGCCACCGCGTCGCACCAGGTCGAGGGCGGCAACGTCAACAACCACTACTGGCAGTGGGAGCACGAGGAGCACTCCCCGTTCGCCGAGAAGAGCGGCGACGCCGTCGACCACTACCACCGGTGGCGCGAGGACCTGGACCTGCTCGCCGGCGTCGGGGCCAACGCCTACCGCTTCAGCCTCGAGTGGAGCCGGATCGAGCCGGAGGAGGGCGAGATCTCCCGCGCCGCCCTCGACCACTACCGGCGGATGATCGACGGCTGCCGGGACCGCGGGCTGGCCCCGGTCGTGACGCTGTGCCACTTCAGCACGCCGCGTTGGTTCCACAACGACAGTTCGTGGCTCGGGCCGAAGTCCGGCGATCGGTTCGCCCGCTTCACCGAGGTCACCACACCGATCCTCGGCGACGCCGCGTACGTCGTGACCCTCAACGAGCCGAACCTCGCCGCCGCGCTGCCCGTCCTCGGCGCGATGGCGGCGCGCGGCGAGGCGGTCAAGGGCCTGCCCAAGCCCGACCAGGCGCTGACCGACGCGTTCCTCGCCGCGCACCGCCGCAGCCTGGAGGTGTTGCGGGGCGCCGGCTCGCCGCCGGTCGGCCTCGCGCTGGTCGGCCAGGAGTGGATCGCCGAGGACGGTGGCGAGGAGCGGATGGCCGAGCACCGTGCCGCGTTCGAGGACCAGTTCCTCGACGCGGCCGCCGACGGGGACTTCGTCGGCATGCAGGTCTACAGCTGTGCGCGCATCGGACCGGACGGGCCGGTCGCGCCGAAGCCCGAGCTGGTGACCCAGGCCCACATGGAATACCGGCCGCAGGCGCTCGGCGCCTCCGTCCGCCGGGTGCGGGAGGTGCTGCCCGACCTGCCGATCCTGATCACCGAGAACGGCATCGCCACCGCGGACGACGCCCAGCGCATCGCCTACACCGAAGGGGCGCTGCGCGGACTCGCCGCGGCGATCGCCGACGGCGCCGACGTGCGCGGCTACCTCCACTGGAGCCTGTTGGACAACTTCGAATGGTTCTCGGGTTACGCGCCGACGTTCGGCCTCGTCGCCGTCGACCGGACGACGTTCGTCCGGACGCCGAAGCCGAGCCTGGTGTGGCTGGGCGGTGTCGCCCGCCGGAACGGATTCCCGGGGTGATCGCCCGAGCGTTGTGCGTTCCGGCAGGGCATAGGTCGCCGGAACGCACACCGCTCGGCGATCAGGTCGCGCTGCCGGCTCGCAGGGTGAGCCGGGTCCAGGCACCGACGTGGACGGTCGCGCCGTCGGTCAGCACGACGGGCTGCTCGGCGTCGATGGGATCGGTGCTGCCGTTGACGTAGGTGTGGTTGGTGGAGCGGAGGTCGATCACCGACCAGCGGCCGTCCGGCTGGGGCAGCAGCAGCGCGTGCGTGTGCGAGACCGCCGGGTCCTCCGGGGGGCCGACCAGGTCGATGTCGGGGTAGATGCCGCGCGACCGGCTCCGCCTGCCGATGAGCATCTGCTGCCCGGAGAGCGGGAACCGACGCTCGGGGCAGAACAGCGGGAACGTGACCGTGCCGGCGTCCGGGCCGTTCATCGCGCGGACCCGCTCGAAGTACTCGCGGTCCGCGGTGACCACCACCCACCACTCCCCCGCGGGAGACGCGTCCGCGGGAGACGCGTCCGCGGGAGGCGCGTCCACCGCCGACGGAGCCGACGGCACCCCCGGAGCCGACGGAGCCGGATCGGCAGGGACGACCGGCGCCGCGAGGGAGTCGTGACCACACTCCTCGCAGAACCGCCCGTTCAGCGGCGCACCGCACTCCGCACAGACGGTCGCCGCCCCCGTCCCGGCGGCCCCACCCCCGGAAGCGGCGGCCCCACCCGCGGACGCGGCGCGCCCACTCCCGGACGCGGCGCGCCCACTCCCGGACGCGGCGCGCCCACTCGGGGACGCGGCGGGCGACTGCCCGACCGATCCGGACAGCCGCGTGCCGCACTCGTCGCAGTAGTCCGTCGCGTCGGACTCGTGACCTCTCGGGCAGACAACCATGGCAGCGATCTCCTGGAGCGTGGCGATCCCCGGACGGAGCCGCCGGGAGGGACGAGGCGGGTGCCGACGGGATCAGCCGGGCGGCTCCGGCCGGACCTGCCGGGTCTTCCGGGAGCCGACCGCGGCCATCTCCACGTCGATACTGGCCGCGAGTGGCCGCAACTTGACGGTTCCGGTGCTCTCGTCGATCACGTCGACGACCTTCGCCAGCATCTTCGCGGTGTCCTCCCGACCCGCCTCGGCCGCCAGCCGCACGGCGGTGCCGAGGCGGTCGGTGGCCCGCTCCACGTCCCCCGCCGCCCGGGCGGTCAGCCCGGTCTGGATCGCCTCGGCCAGCTCGGTCTCGTTCGAGTAGTGCGCGACCTGCCGGTGGATCCTGGTGGACGAGGCCACGTCGTCCGTCCAGACCGCCCGGACCAGGCTCTGCGCCAGGACCGCGTCGCCGTGCACCGCGCTGACCCGGGCGGCGAGCACCTCCTCGCCGACCGGGTTGGGCTCCACCTCGACCCGCAGGTGGTACTCCCGGGTCTCGGCGCCCCAGGTACCGATCGGGTACTCCCCGATCCGCGGGGAGACGTCGGTGCGGCGGTCGGTGAGGTCGGTGATCTCCGGATGAACCTGCTTGACGAACCGCACCTGGGCGCCGGTCGGCGTCCACACCCGCAGCTGCACGCCCGCCATCGTTTTGCCCACGGTGGCCCTGGTCATCTCGAGGAAGTCGGCGGTGAGCTCGCTGGGGTCGGTGATGCCGGACGCGGTTCCGTGCAGCTGCTCCGCGATCTTGATCAGGTCGCGGGCCACCCAGCCCGTGCCCACTCCCCGGCTGTCGCAGACGAACTGGCCGACGCACGGGGCCAGCGCCTTGTCGAACGTCGACTCGGCTTCGCCGTTGGCGCCGTCGGTCAGCAGGATCGCGTGGTTGATGGCGGCACCACGCCGGGCGAACAGGGTCCGGGCCAGCGTCAACCAGGCCCCGATCCCGGTTCCGCCACCGGCCCGGAGGCCGCGCAGCGCGATCCGCGCGGCCTCGCGCGTCCGGCTCGACGACACCGCGAGGTCCTTGCCGGGCGGGTAGGCGAGTCGTGCGCCCATGTCGCCCTCGACGATGCCGAACGCGATGCCGTCGGGCAGCGCGGCGATCGCGGCGGCGGCGGCTTCCTTGGCGGCGACGAGTTTCGGCCCGGCCATCGATCCGGACGTATCGATGAGGATGACCTCGGCGATCTCGCCGGGTAACGGGGCCGCGCCGCCGTCCGCGCCGGAGCCGGTCACCGTGAGCACCGCGTCGACGGTCCGTCCGTCCACTGGCAGGAACTCGTTCTGGTGAGTCTCGATCGACATCGTCATAGCGAGGCTCCTCGCGGGTGAGGTGGCGGGGACGAGAGAACCACAACGGCGATGTTGTCCGCTCCCCCGGCGTCGAGCGCGAACCGGGTGAGTCGTTGCGCCGCGTCGAGCGGCGACGCAGCCGCCACCGCGTCGAGCGCGGCGGGTTCGGGCAGGTACCGCGACAGACCGTCGGAGCAGAGCACGAGGTGGCCGGCCTCGGCCGGCTCGACCGCCACGACCTGGATCTCGACGCCACCGGCGTCGCCGCCGACCCAGCGGAGCAGCGGCGCACCGGCCACGCCGGGCAGCGCGTCGTCGACGGTCAGGCAGCGTGCCGTGCCGGCGTCCGGGACCCAGTACGCCCGGCTGTCACCGACCCACCCAACGGTGATCCCGCGGCCGGTGACCGTCCCGGACACGTACGTGCAGCTGGGCGCGTTGCGGGGGTCCGGTCGAGCCAGACGGCCCACCGCGGCGAACGCGGAGCGGAAGGCCACCGCTGCGGCGTCGCGGTCCGGCGCACCCTCGGCCAAGGCCTGCAGCAGGTCCCGGATGCCGACGTNGCAGGTCCGGGATCCCGACGTCGGCCGCCGTGTGGGCGGCCGCGTCGGCACGCGGTGTGGACGAGACGCCGTCGCAGACGATCGCCGCGGTGCCGTCCGCCGCGACGCCGATCGCCACCGCGTCCTCGTTGTGGTGCTTACGGTGTCCACGGTCGGTCACCGCGGCCAGCCCGGGAAGCTCCAGCTCGGCCCGGTCCCGGCCGGCACCGCGTCGACGGCCGCACTCGTCGCAGTACTCGCCGGGCCGCACGGCTGCCGCGCCGCAGACGCCACACCGGCCGTCGGGGGCGGCGGAGGTGAGCCACGGGAAGCCGGCATCCCCGAGCCGGCCACCGCACGCCTCGCAGTAGCGGTCGGTCGCCTCGCCGGTCACCGCGCAGCGCGGGCACGTCAGCACCATCGACTACACCAGCGTCCGGGGGCGGATCCGGTTGGCCTGGTCGACCAGCGCGATCCGTCGCTCGGCGTCCGGAGCCACCCGGGCCAGGGTCCGGTAGACCCGTTCGAGGCCGAACCGCAGTCCCCGTTCGGTCAGCGGGTGGCCGAGGACGCGCGTGGACGGACCGCGGTCGGCGTCCGCGGTGTTCCGCACCCACGACAGCGCGGCGGTCAGCAACTCCACGGAGAGCGCACCCTTCGGTCCGACGTCGAGCGGGAGCTGTTCGATCCGCGCCGACACGTCGGCGAACACCGCCGCCGCCGGTGGCGCCGCCAGCCGCGCACGGGCTGCCGCGATCTCGGCAGCCACCCGGTGGCTGGAGCTGGCCGGTACTTCCCCCAGGATCTGGGCCGCATCGTCGTGCCGTCCGCGGGACAGCAGGATCCGGGCCAGCCCGAACGCCGCGCTCACGTACCCGTGGTCGGTCGTCCACACCCGCCGGTAGCGCGGGTACGCGTCGTCGGGATCGCCCGCCCACTCCGCCGCGACCGCGAGGGCCAGCTGCGGAACCGGTTCGCCGGGCAGCGTCCCGTAGACGGCGTCGAACGCGGACGCCGCCGCACGCGGATCGCGGTCGGTCAGCGCGGCGAGGCCGCGGTACCAGTCGATCCGCCAGTCGAGTGGAAGATCCGCGGCGAGGGCGTCCAGCGTCTGCCGCGCGCCGGCGGTGTCACCCGCGGCGATCCGGGCACGGGCCAGCGCGATCGGCACCTCGACGCTGTCGGCTGGTGCGCTCGCGGCTGCGGCGGCCAGGTCCTGCGGGTCGAGATCCCGGGTGGCGAGGAGGAACGACGCGCCGGGATCCGCCGGGTCGACCTGCGGTACCGGGAGCGCGGCGGCGATCCCGGGGCCGTCGAAGACCGCGCCGAGCTCCGTCGCGAACGCCGTGCCCTCGCCGGTGAACTGCGTGGACGGAGCCGGCCGCGGCTTCCCGTCGGCCGCCGCCAGCACCTGGCGCAACACGCCGAGCAGCTGATCGGACATGTCCGCGGCGGTCTCGAAGCGGCGGTCCGGGTCACGGTCGGTGGCCCGCAGCAGGAACCGATGGTACGACTCGTGCTCGGTGAGCAGGGGGTGTTCGCTCGCGGGCGGGAGCCGGTCGACGTAGGTGCTGGAGAACCCGCGGAAGTCCAGGCTGAGCACGGCCATCGTCCGGCCGACCGTGTAGAGGTCGGAGCTGACCGACGGTCCGGCGCGGGCGACCTCCGGAGCCTGGTAGCCGACCGTGCCCCAGACCGGGCTGACCGTGTCGTCGATCCGCCGGACCGCGCCGAGGTCGACCAGCACGAGCCGGTCGTCGGCGTGGATCGCGTTGTCGGGCTTGAAGTCGCAGTAGAGCAGGCCGCGTTCGTGCAGGTAGCCGAAGGCCGGCAAGATCTCCAGCCCGTAGGCGATCACCTGCTCCAGCGCGAGCGGCTGCGCTCCTCCGGGCGCCGACCGATCCGTGCGGAGGTCACGCAGCGAGCGTCCGCCCACGTACGCCATGACGATGTACCCGACGTCGTCGCCCGAGCGCGGATCGGGGTGCAGCACGAAGTCGTGGATCTTGACGATCCCCGGGTGGTCGACGGTGACCAGGAACCGCCGCTCGGAGACGGCGGCGGCCATCGCGTCCGGGTCGCCGGCGTCGATCAGGCCTTTGAGGACGACCCAGCGGTCGCTCACGTCGTCGCCGATATTCTTGTCCCGCGCCAGGTAGATCCAGCCGAGGCCGCCGTAGGCGAGGCAGCCGAGCACCTCGTAGCGGCCGCCGACCAGGGTGCCGGCGGCCAGGCTCGGCACGAACGAGAACGGGGTCCGGCAGGCCGGGCAGAACCCGACGTCGCGCCCCGGCCGCCCGTCCCGGTCGCGGCCCACCGGGCGCTCGCACTCGGGGTTTCCGCAGAACCGGCGGTCCTGCGCGACCTTCGCATCGGCCAGGACGGCCGTGGCCGGATCGGGCAGCGGTACGCGCGGGAGATCGAGCAGCCCGCCACCGAGCCGGCCGCGTCCGGTGCGACGGGTCGACCGGCTGGAGCGGGACGAGCCGGTGGACCGCGACGAACCCGTGGACGCGCCCGAACCAGTCGACGCGGCCGAACCGGTGGACGCGCCCGTACCGGTGGTCGAGGACGGACCGGTGGAGGACGACGAGACGCCGGCGCCCACCAGGGCGGGCGCTTTGCGTCCGCACTCGTCGCAGTAGCCGTCGGGGTCGTAGCTTCCGGCGCAGCCGGGCCGCCTGCAGGATCCGGTCACGCCGTGCCTCCCGGGGTCGTCAACAGGGACCGTTGGTACGCCACGACCGCGCGGGTCGCGGCGGGCAGATCGCACGGGGCGGTCCAGAGCAGTGTCCGGGCAGCGGTATAGCCCGCGTGCACGTCCGCGCGCTCGATCAAGCCCAGCCGTAGTGCTTTCATCCGGTAAGCCTCCAACCGGCCGCGGAGCTCCTCGCGCCGGGCGAGCAGTCCGTCGGCGAACTCGTGCCGCGCGGTGGCGTGGTCGAGCGCCTCGGTGACCGCCCGCTCCAGCGCGGGCAGCGCCTGGTCCTGAGCGACGACGTCGAGCCGGTCGAGCGTGCCCAGTCGACGGCGCAGCGCGGGCTCGGAGTCGGTGGCCGGCGGCAGCCGCGGGTCGTGGATCTTCTCGGTGGCCAGCGCGTAGGCGTCCCGCGCCCGGCTCTCGGCGTCGGCCAGCCGGTCGAGCGTCTCCCGCAGGGCGGCGCGGCGGGCCGGGTAACGCGCGCGCTCGGCCGCCTGCTGCGCCAGCCGCGCGGCGGTCGTCTCGACGGCGGTGACCAGCGCGCGGACCGCCGGACCGTCGAGGTCGGTGCCGAGCGGGTCGGCGGTGGCGTGGTTGCGCAGATCCCGGACGGTCGCCGCGTGCGCGTCCAGCTCCGGCGAGCCGGGTCCGGCCGCCGCGAGCCGGCACTCCAAGTCGCCGAGCAGAGCGATCACCGCCGCCACCCGGGCGTCGAGGTGGTCCAGCGCGGCCCGCACCTGGCGGTGGTCGTGGTCCAGCCGTCGGCAGAGCTCGGGCACGGGGACGGTCCGGTAGGCCTCGGGCAGTGTGTCGTCGGCGATCGGTTGCTCGAGCACCGCGGCGATCGGTTGCTCGAGCACCGCGGCGATCGGTTGCTGGGACAACGCGCCGATCGGCCGCTCCAGCAACAGTGCGATCTCCGCCAGCTGCGCGCGTGACGGCCACCGCGTCGACGTCCGCAGGCGCTCGGCGGTGTCGAGCACGGTGCCGAGCGCGGCGAACCCCGCCCACAGTGCGTCGATCCGCGGCTGGAGCCGGTCGGCGAGCCGACGCGTGGCGCCGCGCAGGCCGGGTGCGCGCAGGTGGGCCAGGCCACCCTGTCCGGTGTCCATCGCGACGAGCGCGCCGGCCAGCCGGTGGCGCTGCTCGTTCAGCGCGGCCAGTGCGCGGTCGACGCCGGCCCGGCTCCTCGGCACGGCCATGTCAGTCCCGGTAGTCCGCGGGCAGCGCGGGCGGCGCGCCGGGCAGGTCCCCCAGCCAGTGCTCGTACCGCTCGGTCAGGAAGCCGCTCGTCCGCAGGCCCTCCAGCACCTTGTTGACGAATCGAACCAGGTCTACCTGGGATTTCTGGATTCCGATGCCGGACAGCTCGCTGCTCAGCGGGTCGCCGACGATGTGGGTGCCCGGATCCTGGGCGGCGAGCCCGAGCAGGATCGTGTCGTTGGTCGAGACCGCGTCGATCTGGCCCTGCTGGAGCATCAGCATGCAGTCGACGGTGAGGTCTGCGCTGACCGGAACGACGTCCGGATACGCGCTGATCTTGGCGATGCTGGTGCTGCCGCTGGTCGCGCAGATCTTGCCACGACGAGCGGCGATGTCCTGCATGGACTGGATGTTCGAGCCCTTGTTGACCAGGAGTTTCTGGCTGGCCCACAGGTAGCCGGAGGAGAAGTTGATCTGCTGCCAGCGCGCGCAGTTCATCGTCATCGTCCGGATGACCATGTCGACCTCGCCGCGCTCCAAGATCGGGATCCGGTCCGCGGTCGTGATGTGCCGGAACTGGATCCGGTTGGGGTTGGTCGCTCCGTCCGGGAACAACGCGGCGGCGATCCGGCGGGCCAGGTCGATCTCGAACCCGTCGAGCTGCCCCTCCGGGTTCAGGTAGCTCAGCAGGTTGGCGTTCTGGTCGGTTCCGATGATCAGCCGGCCCCGCTTCACGATGGTCTCCATCGTCGAATTCCGCGGCATCCGGCCCGGTGCCGGCAGCGCGCGGACCGGCCGGTAGCTGGCCTCGGGGTTGCCGCAGTCGGGCGGCGTCGACGGCTGCGCGACCACCGCCGGATCCGACACGCCCAGCGGACGCGGCGCCACGGCCGAGGGATGGTCGGCGCCGATCGGCTCGTCGGGTGCGGACGCACACCCGGCCAGCAGCGCGACGACGAGCAGCAGCGCCGTGCGTTTCATCGGTACTCCCCGATCCGGGCTCGGGTGCCGAGCACCGTCGCGAGGATGACGACCAGGATCGGCAGCACGATGCCGATGCGCGCGCTGGTGAGGTTGCCCGCGGCGTCGGCGGACTCCGCGGCGAAGCGTTGCCCGGTGGTGTCGATGGCCTTGCCGAGCGCCGCGTCGAGCGCCGCGAAAAGGGTCGCGGGGCTGTCGGCGTCGTCGCTGAGCGCCATCCGCACCGCCTCCGCGTGCTCACCCCGGTTGTCGACGTCGCGGACGAACTGGTGCTGGTCCCGCCAGGCTCTCGCCAGATCGTCGATCTGACCGACCATTCGCGCGTCGGCTGCGTCGAGCTCCCTCCGGTTGTACGCCCCGAGCAGGCCGGCATCGCGGAAGCCACGGCTCCCGACCAGCTTGTCCAGCATGCGCTGGTAGTGCTCCTCGTCGGCCGCCCCGTCGCCCCGCGCGATCAGCGTCAGCGACTCGTCGGCGCGGGCCTGAAGCGCGAGCACCCGCGCCTCCGCGAGCTGGGCGAACAGGGACGAGCCGGTGCGGCGGCCGGTGTCCAGGTGACTGCCTGCCGCGCCCATCGCCGCCGTCAGCCAGAGCAGGGAGATCACGGTGGCCAGCGACGCGATCGCCAGCCCCGGGTTGAGCAGCCGGTTGGTCCGCCGGGTGAGGAAGGCCTGGACCCCGATCAGCGCGCCCAGCAGGGCCAGACCGAGCAGCAGGACGAGCGCCGGGAAGTCCGCGCCGGTGCGCTGGGCCGTCGACAGCCGGTCGGTCTCCAACGTGAACAGCTCCTGCGCGGCGGGCAGCAGCGTGTTGCGCATCAAGCCGGACGCTTCCTGCAGGTACGCGGCGCCCAGCGGCAGTTGCTGACGGTTGTACGTCCGGGCCGTCTCGACGACTCCGGTGTAGACGGGCAGCTGGACGGCGATCGACCGGAGCAGGGTCTCGCTGCGGTTGCTCGGGTCGCTGCTGTCGTCGGTGGCCCGTAACGCGAGGGCGAGCGCGGAGCTGGCCCTCGCGATGTCGTCGAGGTAACGCTGCCGGAGCGCCGGGGTCTCGACGCCCGCCGACAGGAACGCGACGGCGGCGGTGGCGTCGGCGTCCGACAGCGAGCGGTAGACGTCGAGCGCATGGACGCTCAGCGGCCCGCTGACCGTGCGGATCTCGTCGACCCGCGCCGCGCGCTGCCCGACAGCCACCAGACCGACCACGGCGTACACCAGCCCGAGGGTGACCAGGACGCCGGTGAGCGCGACGAGGAGGCCCGGCGTCGTGCGCGCGCGGCGGACAGCCGGGATGGTGGCGATCCGTGTAGGCACCTCGAGCAACACCCAGACGCCCCCGATCAGCCGCCGAGCGGAGCAAACACTGCAAGGTTAGAGTGGATGGTCAAGGTAGTACATCTAGGTCTCGAGTAGTCGCCACGCGGCGAGGGCGAGCCGCGCCCGGGTCAGTCCGGCGGGCTCGGTCAGCTCGACGCCCCACGCCCTTCCGATCTGGTCGAGCCGGCGGGCGACGCTCGTGTGGTGCAGGTGGAGGACCTCGGCGGCCCGCCGCAGCGACCCGGTGGCGCAGTAGGCGTCCAGCGTCTCCAGGTCCTCCGGGTGACCGGCCAGCCGGGCGATCGCCGCGACGTCGGTGTTCTTCCGCACGGTGTCGGCGGGCAGCTCGGCGAGGAGCGCCAGCGCACCCAGGTCGTCGTGGTGGACGACCGGCTGGCGTGCGGTCGTGAAGCGGAGTGCGGTGCGGGCCTGGCGCCAGGACCGGTCGGGTCGGTCGGCGGCGCCGATGCCCGCCCGGACGTCGTCCGGAAGCTGCGCCGTGGTGACGCTGGTCGCCAGCAGGACACCGACGTCGGCGAGCGGTGCGGCCTTCACCGGACGGGACGGACAGATCAGGCTCCCGACCCGGTCGAGCGGGAGCGACGAGCGGACGGCGACGACCCGGACCGGCACCTCGGCGGCGAACCCCAGGAGCCGGAGCGCCCGAGCCCGGCCCGCCTCGTCGGTGTCGGCGCTGATCGCGAGCTCGACCAGCGCCGGGTCGGCCAGGGTGGTGCGGGCCGGGCCGTACCGCTCGACGACGGCCGCGGCGGCGAGGGCCAGGCGATCGAGCAGTACCTCGTCGAGCGGGCCCGGTGGTCCGGAGCGTTCCAGCCAGACCGTGCCGATCTCCTCGTCGTCGAGCGTGATCGGCGCCGTGCTGGACGGTGGTGACGGGGTGGCCGCCGCGGGCCTGCCGTCGGGCGCCACCCGGATCACCTGCCCGGTGCCGTGCAGCCGGACGCCGGCCACGGTCTCGGCCAGCCCCGCCGACGCCCGGGCCAGCGCGGGCAGGTCCACCCGCCGCCGCATCAGCGTGTCGTAGAACATCACCACCCGGATCGTTGCCTGGACGTGCGAATCCAGATGCGACAGCCGTGCGACCAGTGCCTCCACCGCACGAGCATAAGCACCGATCGGTGCGGGATCAGGGTCCGATGGCCGACGGATGGCGGATGACCACGGAGCCGACGACCGGTTCGATGGAGGCATGGATCCCGAGCTCGAAGCGTTCATCCCTTTTCTCCCGGACATCGACCCCAACGACCCGGTGACCGCGCGGAGGATCTACGCCGAGCTGGCATCCGGACGCGCGGCGCCCGCCGCGGAGCTGCAGATCGACGACCGCACGGTGCCCGGCGATCCGGACGTCGCGGTACGGATCTACCGCGGGCACCAGCCGCAGGGCGCCGTCGTCTGGATGCACGGCGGCAGCTGGGTCATGGGTGACCTGGACACCGAGGACGGCTGGGCCGCGCGACTCGCCGTCGCGTCCGGAGCGGTGGTGATCTCGGTGGCCTACCGCCGGGCTCCCGAGCATCGGTTCCCGGCCGCGCTGGACGACGTCTACGCGGTGCTGACCTGGGCGTTCCGGCACGCGGCCGAGCTCGGCGTCGACCCGGAGCGGATCGCGGTCGGCGGGCACAGCGCCGGTGCGAACCTCGCGGCCGCGGTGGCGCTGCGGGCGCGGGACGAGCAGGGGCCGCCGATCCGCTACCAGGTTCTCAACGAAGCCCCGCTCGACGACCGGCAGGAGACCTGGTCGGCGCGGCACTTCACGGATACGCCCTGGTCGAACCGCGAGAAGGTCACCGCGGCGTGGCGGCACTACCTGGGCTCCGCGCCCGCCACCCCGTACGCGGCCCCGGCGCGCGAGGAGGACCTGTCCGGCCTGCCCCCGGCCTACATCGCCACCGCCGAGTTCGACCCGAACCGCGACGAAGACCTCGGTTACGCGCTGCGGCTGCTCCAGGCCGGTGTGCCGGTCGAGCTGCACCAGTGGCCCGGCACGTTCCACGGGTCGCAGGCGGTGCTCTCCGCCGACGTGTCGCAGCGCCAGATCGCCACGTTCGGCACCGCGCTCCGCCGCGCGCTGGCCGAGTGATGACCGGCGCGCTGCTGCGGCCGTTCCGGGCCGGCTTCGCCACGGTGGTCGGACTGCAGGTCATCGGCGCACTGGCCGGGCTGGCTCCGCTGCTGGCCGTCGTCGAGCTGGGGCGGGTCCTGCTGTCGCCCGACCCGATCGACCGCGGTCACGTCTGGGCCGTCGTCCTCGCGGGTGTCGCCGGACTGTTCGTGCGGCTGCTGTTCACGGCCGCCTCGTCCGGCCTCGGGCACGTCCTCGACGGCCGGGTCCAGCTGACCCTCCGGCGGGAGCTGGCGGCGCAGCTGGGTCGGGTACCGATCGGCTGGTTGTCCCGGCGCCGGACCGGCGAGCTGGCCAAGGTCGTGGGCGAGGACGTCAGCGCGGTGCACCCGGTGATCGCCCACACGCCCGGCGAGCTGGTCTCCGCCTTCGTGGTGCCGCTGGCCTCGCTCGTCTACCTGCTCACCGTGGACTGGCGGCTCACGCTGATCACGCTCGCTCCGGTGGTACTGGCGGTGGCCCTGGTGCCGCTGATGATGACGCCGACGCGCCAGCGCGAGCAGCAGGAGTTCGACGCGGCGATGGGGCGGATCGCGAGCTCCGCCGTCGAGTTCGTCCAGGGGATCTCGGTCGTGAAGGCGTTCGGCGGAGCCGACCGCACCCATCGGAGGTTCCGCGCGGCCGCCGACGATTTTGTCGACGTCTTCACCCGGTGGGTCCGCGGTGTCTCCGCGATCGCCGCCGGGATGCAACTGGCGCTGTCGCCACCGTTCGTGCTGCTGGTCGTGCTCATCGGTGGTGCGGTCCGGATCACGACCGGCGGCCTGGCCCCGGCCGACCTGCTGCCGTTCCTGCTGCTCGGCCTCGGCCTGACCGCTCCGGTGGCGGCCCTCGGCCATGGTTTCGACGACGTCCAGGCCGCCCGGCGCGCGATCGGACGGATCCGGGACGTGCTGGCGGTGCCGCCGTTACCCGAGCCGGCGCGCCCGGCAGAGCCCCGGGGGCACCGGGTGGAGCTCCGCGGTGTCCACTTCGGGTACGAGCCCGGACACGAGGTGCTGCGCGGCGTCGACCTGGTGCTCGAGCCGGGCACCACCACCGCGATCGTCGGGCCGTCGGGCAGCGGAAAGTCCACGCTGGTCCAGTTGCTGCCGCGGTTCTTCGACCCCACGTCGGGATCGGTCGCTCTCGGCGGCGTCGACCTGCGCGAGCTCGGCAGCCGGGAGCTGCACCGGAGGGTGTCCTTCGTCTTCCAGGACGTCCGCCTGCTGCGCGCGTCGGTCGCGGACAACATCGCGCTGGCGGTCCCCCGGGCCGACCGGGACGACGTCGTGCGCGCCGCCCGGCTGGCGAACATCCACGATCGGATCCTGGAGCTGCCGCGCGGGTACGACACCGTGCTCGGCGACGACGCCGGGCTGTCGGGCGGCGAGGCCCAGCGGATCTCGATCGCCCGGGCGCTGCTCGCCGCCACGCCGGTCCTGGTGCTCGACGAGGCGACCGCGTTCGCCGACCCGCACACCGAGCAGGCCGTGCGCCGAGCGCTGGCGACGTCGGCGCGGAGCGATCGGACGGTGCTGGTCATCGCCCATCGGCTGGAGACGATCGTCGACGCCGATCTGGTGGCGGTGCTGGAGAACGGGGTGATCGTCGAGCGGGGCCGGCCGGCCGAACTGCTGGCCGAGGACGGGAAGTTCGCCGCGTTCTGGCACACCCACCGCTCGGCGACCGAAGGAGACCTCCGATGATTCCGCTGCTGCTGCGGGTGCTGGGACACGAGTACGCCGGGCCGGTGCGCCGCACGCTGGCTCTGATGACCACGACCGCGGTCGTCGAAGGACTGCTCTACGCGTTGGTGGTTCCGGTGCTCCGGGCGCTCTTCGGCCGCGAGCCCGCGGACGCCTGGCCGTGGCTGATCGCGTTCGGTGCCGCGGTCGCCGGGTACGCCGCGTTGCGGTACCGCAGTGACCTGTCCGGCTTCCGCGTCGGCACCACGCTGCTGCGCGGCATGTACCACCGGCTCGGCGACCAGCTGGCCCGCCTGCCCCTCGGCTGGTACGGCACCGAACGCGTCGGGCAGGTGTCCGTGCTGGCCAGCCGCGGGCTCCTGCAGGCGATGAGCGTGATCGCGCATCTGCTCGGGCCGCTGGTGTCGGCCGCCGTGACGCCGCTGACGATCGTCGTCGTCCTGCTCGCCGTCGACCGGCGGCTGGGCTTCGCCGCGTTGCTCGCCGTGCCGGTGGTGGTGGTGATCCAGGTCCGGACCGGACGCGCGCTGGTGGCCACCGACGAGGAACGCCACGCACGCGACCAGGAGGCGGCCGGACGGGTCGTCGAGTACCTCCAGGCCCAGCCGGTGCTGCGGGCCGGCGGCCGGACCGGCGAATGCTTCGGGATGCTCGACGACGCGCTCCGGGACGTCCATCGCGCCGCCCGCCGCTCGATGCGGTCGACGCTGCCCGGCGTCGTGGGCTTGGCCCTCACCGTGCAGGCGGTCTTCACCGCGCTGCTGGTGCTCGGCACCTACCTCGCGCTCGGCGGAGCCAT
The DNA here is from genome assembly GCF_039536245.1 of Cryptosporangium minutisporangium. NCBI lineage: Bacteria > Bacillati > Actinomycetota > Actinomycetes > Cryptosporangiales > Cryptosporangiaceae > Cryptosporangium > Cryptosporangium minutisporangium. Next base: position 87,084 of record NZ_BAAAYN010000024.1, read on the forward strand.
CGGTGCGGCCGAGCTGCTGGCGGCCCTGGTGCTCGCCGCTCGGTGCGCCGATCCGCTGCTGTCGCTCTCCGAGCTCGGCGGCGCGCTCCGCAGCACGCGGGCCGAGCTCGCCCGGCTGGACGCGGTGCTGCGCGCCGAGCCGCTGCCGGAGCCTCGCGAGCCGATCCGACCGGACCGCCACGACCTCACGTTCGACGCCGTCACCTTCCGGCACGGCGACCGCACGGTCCTCGACGACGTGTCGCTCTCCGTGCGCCAGGGAGAGCGGCTCGCCGTGGTCGGGCCGTCCGGCGCGGGCAAGAGCACGCTGCTGCAGCTGATCGCGCGGTTCTACGACGTGGACGCCGGTGCGGTGCGGCTGGGCGACGTGGACGTGCGGGCGATCAGCACCGAGGTGTTGATGGCGCAGACCGCCATCGTCTTCCAGGACGTGTACCTGTTCGACGGCACGATCGAGGAGAACGTGCGGCTCGGCCGGCCCGACGCCGACGACGCCGAGGTACGGGCGGCAGCCACCGCCGCGCGGCTCGACGAGGTGATCGAGCGACTGCCCGGCGGCTGGTCGGCACAGGTCGGCGAGGGCGGGGCTCTGCTCTCCGGCGGCGAGCGCCAGCGCGTCTCGATCGCGCGAGCGCTGCTGAAGAACGCACCGGTCGTGCTGCTGGACGAGGTGACCTCGGCACTGGACCCGGTGAATGAGGCGGCGGTCCAGGAGGGCATCGAGCGCCTGAGGGCGGGACGGACCGTGGTGATGGTGGCGCACCGGCTGCGGACGGTGCGGCGAGCGGATCGCATCGTGTTCCTCGACGGCGGCCGCATCGTGGAGCACGGCAGCCACGACGAACTGCTGGCCAGGGACGGCCGCTACGCGCGGTTCTGGGGCCTTGCAGCTCCTATCCTGGACATGTAGTGTCCAGGATATGCGGATGAGCGAGGGCGTGGAGTGGGCATTGCACAGCTGCCTGAACCTCTCGTGGCTGCCGCCGGGGCAGGCGATCCCGACGGCGAAGCTGGCGGCGTTCTACAGCCTGCCCGCCGCATACCTCAACAAGCAGCTGCAGGCGTTGGGGCGGGCGGGCATCGTGTCCTCGATCTCCGGTCCACGCGGCGGCTTCCAGCTCGCCCGGAACCCGGAGCACATCACACTGCTCGACGTGGTGGTGGCGATCGAGGGCCCGGACGAGGCGTTCCGCTGCGACCAGCTGCTCAAGCAGGGCCCCGGCGCGGACCCGGACGTCGACTACCGGCAGGCGTGCCTGATCTCCCAGGCGATGCGCCGCGCCGACCTGGCGTGGCGCCGGACGCTGGCGGAGCAGACCCTCGCGGACCTCAAGACCGACGTCGAGCGCCAGTACCCCGCGAGCGAGAGCAACACGCTCAACCGGTTCGCCGCGCTGCGGGCCTGACCAGCACAGTTCAGGCCCTTCCCGGCCGGGAAGGGCCTCTTACGAGAGGTATCCTAGATGTCTAGTATCCAGGATTCGGTTCGCGGCCAGGTCTGGCTGCCCGGCGACCCCGGCTTCGACACCGCTCGCCGTCCGTGGAACCGGGCCGTCGAGCAGCCGGTCACCGCGGTGGTCGAAGCCGCCGACGCGGACGACGTCGCCGCGGTCGTCCGCTACGCCCGCTCCGCCGGACTCGGCGTCAGCACGCAGCCCAACGGGCACGGCGCCACCGGCCGCACGGACGGAACCATCCTGTTACGGACGCGCCTGCTGAGCACCGTGGAGGTCGACCCGGTCGCCCGCCGCGCGCGGGTCGGCGCGGGAGTGCCGTCCGGACGGCTGCAGACCGCGGCGGCGTCGCACGGCCTCACCGGTCTGCCCGGCAGCTCCCCGATCGTCAGCGTCGTCGGTGTCGCCCTCGGTGGCGGGCTCAGCTGGTTCGGACGCGCGCACGGCTGGGTGTCCGACAGCGTCGTCGGACTGGACGTCGTCGACGCCGACGGCCGGCCGCGGCACGTCACCGCCGAGTCCGACCCGGACCTGTTCTGGGCACTGCGTGGTGCGGGTGGCGACTTCGGCGTCGTCACCGCCCTGGAGCTCGCGCTGCACCCCGCTCCCCGCCTGTACGGCGGCCGGATGCTGTGGGCCGGTGAACACGCCTCCGCCGTGCTCGACGCCTACCGGGAGATCACCGCCGACGCGCCGGAGGAGCTCACCACCTGGTTCGACCTGCTGCACTTCCCCGGTGCGGAGCCGATGGTCGCGGTGGACTCCACCTACCTCGGCGACGAGCGACGGGCCCGGGAGCTGCTGGCCCCGCTCGACCACCTGCCCCAGCCGCTCTCCGACGGCCGGGCGGTGAGGTCGGTCGCCGAGCTCGGGGCGATCACCGCCGAGCCGACCGACCCGACCGCTGGCCTCTCCCGCGCCGAACTGCTGACCGAATTGGACGACGCCGCCGCGAAGACGCTGCTCGCCGCCCCGATCGCGCCGCTGCTGAGCGTGCAGGTGCGGCATCTCGGGGGCGCGTTCACCCGGCCGTCGGACAGCCCGCACGGCCCGCTGACCGAGCCGTACGCGCTCTACCTGTTCGGCCTCCCCACCGACCCGGCCACCGCCGACGCCGTCGTCGCCAAGCAGGACGCGCTCGCCACCGCGCTGCCGGGCAGCGGCCGCAAGCCGTTCACGTTCCTCAACCCGCGGGAGAGCGCAGCGGACGCGTTCGCACCGGCCGCCCTGGCCCGGCTGCGCGACCTCAAGCGCCGCTACGACCCGGCCGGCGTCTTCCGCCCCAACTTCCCGGTCGCCTGAGTCGCTACCCCGCGTACTCGAGGTCGGCCAGCACGCCGTAGTGGTCGCTCAGCCAGACACCGTCGACCGGGCCGTCGCCGACCAGCTGGACCCCGACGATCCGGGCCCGGGCGTCGGGGTGGGCGTGCGGGCACCCGACGAACACGTAGTCGATCCGGCTGCGCACGCCGGGCTGTCCGACCAGCCGCTCGATCTCCGCCGCACCGGCCGGGTTGTCGACGGTCCAGGTGTGGCCTGGGCCCTCGCCGGCGACGGCCCACGCGTCGTGGTACTGGACGCTGCGGCCCTCCAGCGACTGCAGGCCACTGAGGAAGCGGATGCTCGAGCTGTCCGGGACCGCGTTGAAGTCACCGGCGACGATCGTCGGCAGCCGGGTCCGGTGCCGGGCGTCCAGGTCGGCCACCTCCAGCATCTGGCGCTCCCGCCAGACCTCGGCGTCGGTCTTCCAGAACGTGGTCGGGGTGACGACCAGCAGCGGGCCGAGGTCGGGGACGTCGACGAGCGCCGCCAGCGTGTACCAGTAGAGGCCGTCCGCGGTGCGGCCTTCGACGACGTCGACGACCCGGTGCGGCCAGCGGGTCGCGAGCGCGGTGCCGCCGTACACGTCGGCGTCGGGCGGCAGGTGGTCGAGCACCGCGGCCTGGTGCGTGGTGCGCAGACCCGTCCCGGCGACGAGCACCGCGAGCTGATCGGAAACGTCGGGGTAGCGGACCTCTTGGAACGTGACGACGTCCGGCGCCAGGCGTCGGATCTCGGCGTTGATCAGCGCGCTGCGGCGCGGGTCGCCGACGTCGTGCTGGACGTTCATCGTCAGGACGCGCAGACGCATGGCCCTTCCTCGGCGCCGGGGAGAGGTCTGTCCGCAAGGCACCCTACCGGGCGGGATGGCCCTTAGCCCGGGGCATCGACCAGTGCGGTGCCGAGCGCCGTTCGCCGGTAGAGCACCTCGTGCCCCTGGCGGCGCGCGGTGACCAGGGCTGCGTCGCGGAGGACGGCCAGGTGCGCGGAGACCGTCGACGCCGCGAGGCCGCACCGTCGGGCGAGCGCCGTGGTGGACGCCGGTTCGTCCAGTCCGGACAGCACCGCGGCCCGACCGGCACCGAGCAGGCGGGCCAGCGAGTCCGCGGCCGGGCGGGCCGGCGGCTGCCAGGCCCGCGCCATCCCGCGGGCCGGGTAGATCACGGTCGGCTGCCACGGCGGCGCGAACCCGCTGATCGTGTCCGGCCAGGCGAAGACGCTGGGCATCAGCAGCAGACCCCGGCCGGCGAGCTCTTGCTCGCCGAGGACCGCGCTACCCCCGCGCAGCGCCAGCGCTCCGTCGGCCCACCGGACGTCGGGGTGGAGGTCGGCGAAGAGCGCCCGCAGGCCGCCCTCGGCCAGCCGGCGCGACCGCTCGGTGATGTCGGCCTCCAGCACGGCGCCGAGGCGCGGCCAATCCGGGGCGATCAGCGCGTTCCAGGCGCGCTCGGTGGCGTCGGCCAGGACGCGGATCGCCGCCGCGGGGTCGGCGAGCAGCGCCCGTCGCGCCGGGCTGTCGGAGTCGGCGCCCGCGCTGCGGAACGACCGGAGCATCTCCCGGTGCGCGAGGTCCGGATCGGTGCCGCGCAGCCGCTCGATCTCCGCCGCGAAGCCGGGCATCCGGCCCAGCGGAGCGTCCGGTGGCGGGCCGAGGAAGTCCGGCGTGTAACCGCGGACCGGCATCAGCAGCGGCAGCGGGTCCAGGTCCAGAGCGGAGAGCGTCGGTCGCTTCCGGCGGAGCCACGCGTCGTGGTACCCGTGCCGCGCGGGCCGCAGGATCGTGCGCACCGCCTCGTGGGTCTCGCACAGCGGCGACACCGCGAAACGGCACCCCAGCAGATCGTCACCGGCGAAACGCAGGCGCAACGGCACCGGTCACCGACCCCCTCGCGCCGAGTGATTCGTCCGTCCCCGAAAGACTAGGGCGACGCCGGGCGCGACCGCATGCTGCCCGAATGTCGACACCCGGACCTGCCGACGCGCTGCTCTCCCCGGGCTATCGGTCGGTGCTGGCGGTGCCCGAGTTCCGGGCCGTGTTCCTCGCCCACCTGCTCACGACGCTCGGCATCGTGATCTGCGAGATCGCCCTGTCCGTCCTGGTCTACCGGCGCACCGGGTCGCCGCTGCTGAGCGCGTTGACGTTCGCGCTCGGGCTGCTGCCGTACGTGGCCGGAGGCACCCTGCTGTCCGCGGTCGCCGACCGCCTACCGGCCCGGCGCGTGCTCGTCGTCTGCGATCTGCTCTGCGCCAGCTGCGCGTGCGGCCTGGTGCTGCCCGGCATGCCGATCGCCGGCCTGCTCGCGCTGCGCTGCGCGCTGGCCGCGATCGCGCCGGTCTTCGCCGGAACCCGGGCGGCGACGCTCGGCGACGTCCTGAGTGGGCCGGAGGGGTTCGTGCTGGGCAACTCCGTGCTCCGGATGACGTCGCAGAGCGGGCAGTTGGCGGGCTTCGGCGTCGGCGGCGTGCTGCTGGCCGCGGTGGAGCCACGGGCCGTGCTGGGGTTCACGGTGGTCGCCTTCGGCGCCTCCGCGCTCCTGATCGGGCTCGGCACCCGCCACCGGCCGGCCCGGGTCCGCCGGGATCGGGCGTTGCTCACCGCGTCGCTCGCCGGGGCGCGGCAGCTGCTCGCCGACCGGCGGATCCGCGCCCTGTACCTGCTGGCCTGGGTTCCGCCCCTGTTCGTCGTCGTGTCCGAGGCACTGCTGACGCCGTACGTGGCGTCGCTGGGGCGCGGCTCGGCGGCGCTCGGGCTGCTGATGTGCGGGATGCCGATCGGGGCCATCGGCGGTTCCCTGCTGGTCGGCACGCTGCTCAGCCACCGGGCGAAGGTTCGGCTGGCGCGGCCGGTCGTGCTGCTCGCCACGTTGCCACCGCTCGGCTACCTGGCGCACCCCGACGTCGGCTGGGCGCTGCTCTGCCAGATCGGCGTCGGCTGCGGGATCGTCTACACGTTCGGCCTGGACCACTGGTTCCTCGACGCGGTACCGGAGCAGCTCCGCGGCCGGGCGATGACGCTCCTGACGGCCGGCGCGATGACGACCCAGGGGGTGGGGATGACCCTGGCGGGCGTCGCGGCCGAGTTCGTTCCGGTCCACCACGTCATCGCCGGCGGCGGGCTCGTCGCGGCGCTCTGCGTCGCACTCGTGCTCCGGTCGGTCGCACGGACCGATCCCTGAGGACGACCGCCTGCACGCCCGGCGCGGCGCGCCGGGCGTGCGCAGCGGAGCTACTTGTTCAGCGGATCGCGGGGCAGCCCGAGGATGCGCTCGGCGATGACGTTGCGGCTGACCTCCGACGTGCCACCGGCGATCGTCATCGCCCTGGAGAAGAAGTAGCCCTTCGCCAGCGCGTCCTCGGTGCCGTCGACCGCCGCGGGCCCGGCGAGCAGGACCGCGAGCTCGGCGATCGATTGGGCGAGCTCCGCGGCGATCAGCTTGGTGATCGCCCCCTCGATGCTCGGCTCGGTGCTCCGCGCGACCGCCCGGACGACCATCCGCAGGTTGAGCAGGCGGCTGGTCTGCTCCTCGGTGACGGCCCGGCCGAACGACCGGAGCAGCCCCGCGTCGGTGACGCCGTACTTGTCGATGAGCGCGACCAGCGAGGCCGCGCCGGCCCGCAGGTCGGTCGCCCCGCCGATCGACACCCGCTCGTTGCCCAGCGTCGCCCTGGCGACCGTCCATCCGGCGTCGACCTCGCCGACGACGTCCTCGTCGGGCACGAACACGTCGTTGAAGAACACCTCGTTGAAGAGCGCGTCGCCGGTGATCTCCCGCAGCGGCCGCACCTCGACGCCGGGCGCGGTCAGGTCGATCACCATCGTCGTGATGCCCCGGTGCTTGGGTGCCTGCGGGTCGGTGCGGATCGTCGCGAGCCCGCGATTGCACGCCTGTGCACCGCTGGTCCAGACCTTCTGCCCGGTGACCCGCCAGCCACCCTCGACCTTGATCCCCCGGCTCTGCACCGCCGCCGCATCCGAGCCGGCGCCCGGCTCGCTGAACAGCTGGCACCAGACCAGCTCGCCGCGCAGGCTCGCCGGGATCCACCGCTCGACCTGGTCTTCGGTGGCGTGCTGCGCGATCGTCAGCGTCACCCACCCGCCGATGCCCATCGACGGGACCTTGATCGCGGCGAGCTCCTGCTCGATCACGAGCTGCTCCACCGCGGTCGCGCCCCGGCCCCAGGGCTTGGGCCAGTGCGGCACCAGGTACCCGGACTCGGCGAGCAGCCGACGGCGGTCCGCCGCCGGTGTCGCGCGGAACTCGGTCACGAACGCCTGCGCCTCGGCCCGGAACGTCTCCGCCTCGGGCGGTAAGTCGACCGTGTACTCGCGGTACACACCGGCCCGGGTGAGCGCGGCGACATCGTCCTCGGCCGCGGCCACCGGCCCCCACAGCGCGGCGAGCGTGATCGCGCGCCGGAGGTACAGGTGCGCGTCGTGCTCCCAGGTGAAGCCGATGCCACCGAGGATCTGGATCGTCTTCTGCGCGTTCTCCTGGTACGCCCGGAGCGCGACCGCGGCGGGCGCCGCCGGCCCCAGGTCGGGC
>NZ_BAAAYN010000024.1:94416-243962 GCF_039536245.1 Cryptosporangium minutisporangium
GCGCCAGCGGCCGCGCGGGCCGCGTCCCAGGCCGTGGCCGTCGCCGCCTCGGCGTTGACCAGCATGTTGGCCAGGTGGTGCTTCACCGCCTGGAAGCTGCCGATGATCCGCCCGAACTGCTCCCGAACCTTCGCGTACTCCAGCGCCATGAACAGCGTCGCCTGCGCGCCGCCCGCGGCCTCCGCCGCGGCCAGTGCCCGCCCGATCCGCACGGCCACCGGCGCGGCACCGGCGAGCACCGGGGCGCTGACGCCCGACACGTGCACCCGCGCGCTCCCCAGCGCCGGATCGAGGCCAGGGGCCGGCTCGACCGTCACGTCCGCAGCGCGGAGGATCACCAGGTCGTCGGCCCCGACCCGGACCACCAGGTGGTCGGCCCACACCGCGCCCGGAACCGGGCCCACCGACCCGGACAGCACACCCTCGGCCGCCGTCAGCGAACCGACCAGCCCGAGCGCGGCGATCGCGGAGCCGTCCGCCAGCGCGGGCAGCAGCGCGGCCTTCACGTCGTCGGGTGCGACGGCGTCGATCACCGCCGCACCCGCCACCGCGGCGAGGAACGGCCCGGGTGCTGCGACCGCTCCGAGCTGCTCGGCGACGACGGCGAGCTCCGGCAGCCCGGCGTCCGAGCCGCCGACGGCCTCCGGCAGGTGCAGGCCCGCCCAGCCCAGGTCGGCGATCTGCTTCCAGGCCGCTCCGGGCACCTCCGGCACCTGCGTCAGCGCTTCCCGCGTCGCGGCCCGCAGGTTCAGGTCTTCGGCGAACGAGCGGACGACGTCGGCCAGTTGCCGGTGATCGTCGGTGAGAGCGAGGGGCATCAGGGCCTCCGAGAACGGCGGTGTTCCAACAGTCCACGCTGACCGTATAAAAAATATGGACGCCGATGTCAGGAGTTGAGGTACGCGAGGACGGCCAGAACCTGGGCGATGCTGCGCGCCGCCGGGGCAGGTCCGGAACTCAACCCAGCTCCGGAACCCGCTCGGCGATCAGTTCGCGACCGGCCTCGGCCAGGATGCCGCGGAGCCAGGTGTGGGCCACGTCGGTCCGGTACATCGGGTGCCACCAGAACGCCTCGGCGAGCGGAACCGCTTCGAACGGGCACTCGACGACGCGGACGCCGGCGGCGGGACCGATCCGACGGGCCAGGTGCTCCTGCAGCAGCGCCACCCGCTCGGTGCCGGCCACCAGGAACGGCATCTGCAGGAAGCCGTCGACCACCACCTCGACGCGCGGCTCGACCCCGAGCATGCGGAGCTGCTGCGCCGCGGGGGCGAACGCCGTGGGCCGGTGGAACAGCACCACCCAGGGCGCCTGCTCCAGCTGCGCCATCGTGATCGTGTCGCCGACGACCGGGTTGTCCTGGGCCACGATGCAGACCCACCGGTCACCGAAGAGATCGGTGTACGGGAAGTCGGTGAGGATCCCGTGCGGCAGCAGGAAGCCGTCGACCGTGCGGAGCGTCTCCTGGGCGTGGTTGACCACCTCGGGCGTCGTCTGCTGAAGGCGCAGCCGGATTCCCGGTGCCCGCTCCGCGACCAGCCGGGCGACGATCGGCCCGAGAACCGACGCCGCGTAGTCCGACGTCACGATCGTGAACTCGCGCTCGATCGTCGCCGGGTCGAACTCCATCCGGACGTCGAACACGCGCCGCACGCCCTCGATCGCGGGCGGCGTGCGCGCGGCGAGCTGCACGGCCAGCGGCGTCAGCTCGTAGCGGTTGCCGATCCGGTGCAGCAGCTCGTCGTCGAAGTACCGGCGCAGCCGGGCCAGCGCCGTGCTCACCGTGGGCTGGCTGGAGCCGAGCAGCTCCGCGGCGCGGGTGACGTTCCGCTCGCGGAGCAACGCGTCCAGCGTGACCAGGAGATTCAGATCGAGGTTGATCAGGAGACGATCCACCGCCATGCGCTCACCATAGGGAGCCGATATAGGCGGCATCAATAGATTGGGGTTCCCGATAGGCGGGCCATCGCGGACAGTGGTCGGCATCACCTCGTAACTCCCCTGGAATGCCGCGTTCCGACCGCCGTAACCGTGCGGTCGCACGCGCCTCGGTCGGCGACGAAGGAGTCTCTGACATGTCTGCTGTGAGCAGCGTCCTCGTGGTCGGCGCCGGCTTGGCCGGGACCGCGACCGCCATCTCCCTCGCCGCTCGCGGTGTCGCCGTCGACCTCGTCGAGATCAAGCCCCAGGCGGCCGCGCTCGGATCCGGCATCACGCTGCAGGGCAACGCGCTCCGCGAACTGCGCTCGCTCGGCGTCTGGGACGCAGTCCGGGAACACGGCTACTCGTTCGACGTCACCGGGATCCGGGCTGCCGACCTGTTCGGCAGCGTCGTGGCGGAGATCCCGGACGCCCGGACGGGTGGGCCGGACCTGCCTGCGGTGCTCGGCATGCCGCGCCCGGAGCTGGCGCGGATCCTGCTCGACCGCGCGGCCGCCGTCGGCGTCAAGATCCGCACCGGCCTCACCCACACCGACCTGCAGCCGGACGACCACGGGGTGGACGTCACGTTCTCCGACGGGTCGGCGGCACGCTACGACCTGATGGTCGGCGCCGACGGGATCCGGTCGTGGACCCGCCGTGCGCTCGGTATCGACCTGGAGACCAGGGCGGTCGGCATGGGCATCTGGCGGGCGTTCGGACCGCGCCCGGCGTCGGTGACGCGTACCGACCTGTACTACGGCGGGCCGTCGTTCATCGCCGGTTACTGCCCCACCGGTGACGACTCCCTCTACGCCTACATCGTCGAGACGGCGCAGGATCGCTCCACCCTCTCCCCCGCCGAACAGCTGGCGACGATGAAGGAGCTGTCCGCCGCCTACCACGGCCCCTGGGACGAGATCCGCGAGACGCTCACCGACCCCGACCGCGTCAACTACACGTGGTTCGAGACGCACGTGCTGCCCGCGCCGTGGAACCGGGGTCGGGTCGTCCTGATCGGCGACGCCGCCCACACCTGCCCACCCACGCTGGCCCAGGGCGGTGCCCAGGCCCTCGAGGACGCCGCCGTGCTCGCCGAGCTGCTCGTCGAGCGCCCGGCGCTGGACCGGGCCCTGTGGGACGAGTTCCACGCCCGCCGCGTGGACCGGGCGACCGCGGTGGTCGAGGCCTCGAACCAGCTGTGCCAGTGGCAGCTCGACCACGTCCAGGGCGACGTGCCGTCGCTGATGCACCGCATCGCCGAACTCGTCAGCCGCCCCGCCTGAATCCCTTGGAGACTTCGATGACCCAGCGCCTGATCACCCACCTGCGCCACGTCGACCTGGCCGTGCCCGACTACCGCCAGCAGCTCGAGTTCTACACGAACACCTGGGGCCTCAAGCCCGAGCACAACGACACCGGCCTGACGTTCCTCGCCGCCGAGGGCAGCCCCGAGCAGTACGTCGTCCGGCTCCGCGAGTCCGACGACAAGCGGATCGACCTGATCGCGTTCGGCGCCGCGAACGCCGCCGACGTCGACGCGATCGCCGCCCGCCTGGCCAGCGACGGCGTGCGGCTGGTGAGCGAGCCGGGTGCCCTGCAGACCCCGGGCGGTGGGTACGGGTTCCGGTTCTTCGACAACGAGGGCCGCACGGTCGAGATCTCCGCCGACGTCGCCGTCCGGCAGCACCGGGCGATCGAGGAGGGCGAGTCGATCCCGGTCCGCCTCTCCCACGTCGTGATCAACTCCGCGGACCCCGAGGGCACGCGGGCCTTCTACGAGAAGCACCTCGCGTTCGCGCTGTCGGACACGCTGATGCATCCCCGGATGGGGGAAATGATGTACTTCATGCGGATCAACGCCTGGCACCACAGCCTCGCGATCGCCCGCGGCCCGCACCCGTCGCTGCACCACGCCAGCTTCGAGCTGCGCGGCCTGGACGAGTACATGCGCGGCACCGGCCGGGTGCTCCGCGCCGGCGTCGAGAAGATCTGGGGACCGGGCCGCCACCTGGCCGGCAACAACACGTTCAGCTACTTCCTCGACCCCTCCGGCAACACGATGGAGTACACCACCGAGCTGGAGCTCGTCGACGAGGACACCTGGCACCCCCACCTCTACGACTTCACCCAGCCCGAGGTCTCCGACCAGTGGGGCACGGCGAACGCGATGAACGAGTTCGTCGCCCAGAAGTCGTTCAACGACCCGGACAAGGGCCTGTTCCTCGCTCCGCCGGTCTGACCTTTCGAAAGGGCTTGAATCGTGTTCGAGTACTTCCCGGGCAACTACGTCTGGAACTTGGGCGTCGTCGCCACGCTCAACTCCGGCGGTCTCATCGACGAGGTCGACCGCGCGTGCCGCCCGATCCGCGAGGCAGCCGCCCAGGGCGAGGACGCCGGCACCCCGGACTTCCTCCGCGCCTGGACGGCGCTGACCGACCAGCTCGTCGGCCAGGCCGAGGGCGCCGAGAAGGCCGGGCACGCCCGCACCGCCGGCCAGCTCTACGCCCGGGCCACGAACTACCTGTGCCAGGCCGAGCGGATGCTCTCCAACTCCGACGCCAACCGGCTCCCCACCTACCGGCGGGTGCTCGAACTCCAGCAGAAGGCGTTCGAGCTCAAGGACGGCGGCCGCGTCACCCGGGTGGCGATCCCGTACCAGGGCACCACGCTCCCGGCCTACTTCAGCGCCGCGCCGGTCGACGGCCCGGCACCGGTGATCGTGCTGGTCAACGGCTTGGACTCCACGAAGGAGCACCAGTACGCCTCTGCACACTGGGAGGAGCTGGCCGCGCGCGGCATCTCCTGCCTCATGCTCGACCAGCCCGGCACCGGCGAGGCCCTCCGCCTCCAGGGCATTCCGGCCCGGCTCGACACCGAGGCGTGGGCCGCCGCGTGCGTCGACTGGCTGGAGACCCGCGACGACGTCGACCGCGCGCGGATCGGCATCACCGGCTGGTCCCTCGGCGGCTACTACGCCCCGCGGGCGGCGGCCTTCGAGAAGCGTTTCGCGCTCTGCGTCGCCTGGGGCGCCAACCACAACTGGGGCGCGGTCCAGCGTCGCCGGCTCGAGCGCGAGGGCGAGCGGCCGGTTCCGCACTACTGGGAGCACGTGCTCTGGGTGTGGGGCCACACCGACCTGGACGAGTTCATCGCGTTCGCCGACGACGCCCACCTCGACGGCGTCGTCGAGAACATCACCGTGCCCTTCCTGATCGCGCACGGTGCGAACGATCGCCAGATCCCGCTGGAGTACGCGCACCGGTCGTACGACCAGGCGGTGAACTCGCCCAAGCGCGAACTCCGGGTCTTCACGCCGGAGGAGGGCGCGACCGAGCACATCGGCCTCGACCACCTGCCCTACGTGAGCACGTTCATCGCCGACTGGGTCGCCGACACGTTCACCGAGCTGGCGGCGAGCCGCGTCGGATAAGCCGCGGCGAGGCGTTGCACGGAATTCGCCGTGATACCGGCCAATTCCGTGCAACGCCTCGGCGGCGTCGCCTCAGGCGCCCGCAGGCGGCTCGAGCAAAAGGACGGGCTTGATCGCCGTTCCCGCGTTGGCGTCGGCCTCCGCCTGGTCGATCGCCTCGAACGGATACTCGGTGATCAGTCGATCGAACGGGAACAGCCCGCGCTTCCAGAGATCGATCAGGCGCGGGATGAACACCTGCGGCACCGCGCTGCCCTCGTAGACGTAGGTCACGGTCTTCCCGGCGAGCGCGGCCGGGTGCACGGTGAGCGAGTCGAGCCCCGCGCCGACCAGGATGCACTTCCCGGGGCGCCGGAGGGCGTCGACCGCCGCGCTCATCACGCTGCTGACGCCGGTGGTGTCGAACGTGACGTCCAGGCCGGGCCCGTCGCCGCGCACCGCCGCCACCAGCTCCGCGTCCTTGCCGTCGACGACCCGGGTGGCGCCCAGCTCCTGGGCGAGCTCGAGTCGCGCCGGGTGCAGGTCGACCGCGACGATCTCGCTCGCCCCGGAGAGCTTCGCGGCCATCACCGCGGCGAGCCCGACCGCACCGACGCCGAAGACGCCGATCGACTGCCCCGGCGCGAGCCGCGCCGTGTTGAGCACGACCCCCGCGCCGGTCTGGATGCCACAGCCGAGCGGACCGAGCAGCGTCAGCGGCACGTCCTGGCCGACCTTCACCATGTTCCGCACGGTCGCCAGCGTGAACTCGCCGAACGACGACTGCCCGAACCACCGGCTGGTCACCCGCGCTCCGGACGCGTCGGTGACGCAGCCGCTGCCGTCGGGGCGCGCACCGGTGATGTTGTGCAGCTCGAACGAGACGCAGTTCGTCGGCTCACCGGCGATGCAGGCGTCACAGGAACCGCACGAATCGAAGGAGAGGACCACGTGGTCGCCGGGCGCCACCGTGGTGACCCCGGGTCCGACCGCCTCCACGATCCCGGCTCCCTCGTGGCCCAGGATCGCCGGGAGGAACGTGTCGCCGAGGAAGCCGCTCCGGCCGAACTGATCGGTGTGGCACAGTCCGGCCGCCACGATCCGGACCAGCGCCTCCCCCGGACCGGGTGGATCGACGGTGACGGTCTCGATCGAGAACGGACCGGCCAGGTCGCGGAGGACGGCGCTGCGTGAGGAGGTCATGGATCAGGCTCCGATGTGGGCGGGCAGGGACGCGATGCCGTGGATGAAGTTGCTCTCCAGCGGAACCGGCTCGCCGAACTCGATCGCCGGAACCCGGGTGAGCAACTGGCCGATGATCGCGCGCAACTGGGTCTTGGCGACACCGCTGCCCAGGCAGAAGTGCGCGCCGCCGCCACCGAATCCGACGTGCGCGCTCTTCGGTCGCGTCAGGTCGAAGACGTCCGGCCGGTCGAAGACCCGCTCGTCGCGGTTGCCGGAGCAGTAGAACAGCGCGACCTTGTCGCCGGCCGCGATCCGTCCGCCGTTCAGCACGACGTCGCGGGACGCGGTCCGGGTGAACTGCATGACCGGGGTCGCGTAGCGGACGAACTCCTCGATCGCCGGCATGATGCGGCCACCGAAGTCCTCCCTCAGCCACTCGCGCTGCGCGGCGTGCGCGTGCAGCGCGAGCATCGTCCGCGTCGTCGCCTGCTTGGTGGTGTCGTTGCCCGCGACGCTCATCAGCACCATGAACGCGCCGATATTGTCGTCGGTCAGCCGGTGCCCGTCGATCTCGGCCTGGACGAGGTTCGTCATCAGGTCGTCGGCGGGGTTCTTCCGCCGGTGGGCGGCGAGGTCGGCGCCGACCTGGAACAGGTAGAGCACCTCGCCGAACGCGAACGAGTGGAACTCCTCGCGCGACAGGCCGGCCGCGTCCCCGCCGCCGACCAGGTGCTCGGCCGCGCGGGAGACCCGGTCGCGCTCGGACTCCGGCACCCCGACGATGTCGGAGACCGTGGTCATCGGCAACCGGCTGGAGCAGGCCTCGACGAAATCGACGTCGCCCGCCCCGATCAGCCCGTCGACGATCGACGCCGCGTTCCGCTCGATCCGTTCGGTGATCCGCCCGATCGCCTTCGGCGTGAACGCCGCGCTGATCAGCTTCCGGTACCGGGTGTGCTCGGGCGGGTCCATCGCGAGGAAGAACGAGACCGCGACGGACTCCTCCGGCGACACCGGGTCCAGCGTGATGCCGTGTTTGGACTCGAACACCTCGCTGTCGCGGCTGACGGCCGTGATGTCCTCGGCGCGGGTCACCGCCCAGAATCCCCGCTGGTCGTGCGGGAAGTCGACCTCGACCGGCGGGTGCCAGCTGACCGGCGCCTCGGCGCGTAACCGGGCGAACGACTGCTCCCGCTCGGCGAACGGGAGCGCCCAGAACCGCTGGGAGGAGATGTCGACCTCGGTCGTCACCGGGTGGGGCGTCGCGAACAGGGGCATGGACATCGCTCCTCGATGAGCGAGAGAGCGGCGGGACGCCGGCACCGCCGGCCACCCTCTAATCGGAATCGGATACGTGCGGTTGGTGGGCAACTCTGAACTCGGAGTTCAATCTTGTCAAGCGGCTAGGACGCCGTCGGAGCATCCGTTGACTGAACGCGGAGTTCAGTTTAGTGTCGGCGCCCCGATCGAGGCGGCACTTTCGCCCGGCCAGGAAGGGCGGCCATCGATGTCCACACCCGACCAGGCACCACCCGGCGCTTACGTGCTCGCCGCCGACGATCCGCAGCGCCTCGCGCTCGTCGGGCCGGACGGCCGCGAGGTGACGTTCGGCGAACTCGGCGAGGCGGCGAACCGCCTCGCCGATGCGTTCCGCGCACGGGGCCTCGGCGCCGGTGACGTGGTCGCCACGATGCTGCACAACTCGGTCGAGCACTTCGAGGCGGTGCTGGCCACGACGCAGATCGGCCTGTTCCAGGTGCCGATCAACGTTCACCTCACGCCGGAAGAGGCCGCGTACATCGTCACCGACAGCGGCGCGAAGGCGCTGATCGCGCACGACGACCTCGCGCTCGGATTGGCGCCGGTCGCGGATCAGTTGCCGGTCGCGCGGTTCGCGGTGGGCACCCCGGTCGCGGGGTGGGCCGACTACGACGTCTGGAAGGCCGAGGGATCAGCGAACCCACCCGACGACCGCGTCGCCGGGGCGTACCTGGGTTACACCTCGGGCACCACCGGCCGACCCAAGGGTGTCCGGCGGGAGATTCCGCCGATCCCGCCGGAGCTGATGATCACGTTCTTCGGCTCCCTCCTGAGCGGATTCGCGCTGTATCCGGGGCCGGGTGTGCACCTGGCGTGCTCCCCGCTCTACCATGCGGCACCGGGCAACATCGCCGCGCAGTCGCTGCACCTCGGCCACACCGTCGTGATCCTGCCGAAGTTCGAACCCGAGACCGTCCTCCGCACGATCGAGCGGTACCGGGTCACCAGCTCGCAACTGGTGCCGACCCATGTGCACCGCCTGTTACGCCTTCCCGCCGACGTCCGGGGACGCTACGACCTGTCCAGCCTGACGAACCTCCTGGTGGCCGGTGCACCGTTCGGGCCGGAGACCAAGCAGGCCGCGCTCGACTGGCTCGGCCCGGTCGTCTGGGAGTAC
The DNA here is from genome assembly GCF_039536245.1 of Cryptosporangium minutisporangium. Taxonomy (NCBI): domain Bacteria; kingdom Bacillati; phylum Actinomycetota; class Actinomycetes; order Cryptosporangiales; family Cryptosporangiaceae; genus Cryptosporangium; species Cryptosporangium minutisporangium. The sequence goes on from NZ_BAAAYN010000024.1 coordinate 103,371, forward strand.
CTCGCCTCGACCGAGGGCATGGTCGCGATCGCCTCCCCCGCCGACGCGCGGTCGCACCCGGGAACGGTCGGGCGGCCGACGTCGGAGGTGCGCATCCTCGACGACGACGGCGAGCCGGTTCCGGTCGGGGAGGCCGGGCGAATCTTTTTCGCCTCGCCCTCGGCGTTCGTGTACCACAACGATCCGGAGAAGACCGCGGCCGCGGTTCGTCCGGACGGCTTCGTCACCGCTGGTGACCTGGGGCAGCTCGACGAGGACGGGTACTTGTACCTGCTCGACCGGCGCGACGACCTGATCATCTCCGGCGGCGTCAACGTCTACCCGTCCGAGGTCGAGCAGCGGCTCCTGCTGCACCCGGCCGTCGCCGATGTCGCGGTGATCGGCGCGCCCGATCCGGAGTGGGGACAGACGGTCGTCGCGATCGTGCAGACCGAACCGGGGACGACGCCGGGCGAAGCACTGGTCGGGGAACTCGACCGGCACTGCCGTCAGGGCTTGGCGGCGCAGAAGTGTCCCCGCCGCTTCGAGTTCCGCGAGGCGCTGCCCCGGACGCCTACCGGGAAACTGCTCCGCCGGACGCTCCGCGAGGAGGTGTCCGCAGCATGACGCGGCTTCCCTTACCCACCGTCAGCGACCCCGAGCTGCTGATCGATGATCCGGCCGCGCTCACGCCGGAGTGGCTGAGCCGGGCGCTCGGCCTCCCGGTGCGGGCGACGCGGCACGCGCCGATCGGCACCGGCCAGATCGGCGGAAGCTACCGGGTGGAGTTGGAGTACGCCGGGCCGGTCCCGTCGGAGGCGCCGACGAGTGTCGTCGCCAAGATCGCCGTCGGCACCGAGGCGCAACGCGCGCAGGTCAGCCGCGCGTTCGTCTCGGAGGTGGGGTTCTATCTGCACCTCGCCGACCGGGTCAAGGCCCGCATCCCGCACTGCTGGTACGGCGCGATCAGTACCGACCACACCCGCTTCACGCTGATCCTCGAGGACCTGACGCCCTCGGTGCCGGGCAACCAGGCCGCCGGGTGCACGCTGGAGCAGGCCCACGACGCCGTGCAGAACCTCGCCGCGCTGCACGCGTCGTTCTGGAACGACGAGTTCCTCGTGAGCGGGCTGGAGTGGCTCACTCTTCCGACGACCGAACTCGCCCAACTCGCCGGGGTCGCCCTCCAGGGCGCCACCGAGACGTTCGTCGAGCGCTTCGGCGCGGACCTGGCGCACGAGGACGCCGCGACGCTCGCCGCCGCGGCGACGGTGGTGACCGAGTGGGTGCTCTCCCACCAGACGCCGTTCTCACTGGTCCACGGCGACTACCGGCTGGACAACCTGATGTTCCCGCGGTCCGGAACCGGCTCGGCGGCCCTGGACTGGCAAGGGCTCTCGATCGGCCATCCGGGGCGGGACCTCGCCTACTTCGTCGCGCTGTCGCTCCCGCCGGACCTCCGGCGGGAGCACGAGCACGAGTTGGTCGCCGCCTACCACTCCGCGCTGGTCGGCCACGGGGTGCGGGGCTTCTCCCCCGACGACTGCCTGGCCGGTTACCGGGTCGGAATGCTGCAGGGACCGCTGATCACCGTGCTCGGCTGCGTCTACTCCCCGGCGGAGCGGACCGCCGACGCCGACGCGATGTTCCTGTCGATGGCGTCGCGGTCGGCGCGCGCCATCCGGGACCTGGGCACCGTGGAGCTGATCAGCGCTCCGCGGCACGAGCCCGCTGCTGACCGACGAAGCGGGTCGCCGCCCGGTTGAGCAGCAGCGGTGCGGCCCGGCCGAAGCGCCAGGCGAGCCGGCCGCTGCGCGGCGTCACCACCATCGCCCGGTCGGCGGCGACCGCGCGCAGCACCTCGGCGGCCAGCCGGTCGACGTCGTACGGCCGCTGCTTGCCCTGCAGGAACAGGTCGCGGGCGACGATGCGCCCCACCGAACCCTTGTCGAGGATCGGGGTGTCCACCGCGCCGGGACAGACGACGGTCACCCCGACGCCGTGCGCGGCGGCCTCCGAGCGCAGCGCCAGCGACAGCCCGACGATCGCGTGTTTGGTCGTGACGTAGCTGGTCAGCAGCCCGGAGGGGAGCAGTCCGGCGAGCGAGGCGACGTTGACGATGTGCCCGGAGCCCCTCGCGACCATCCGCGGGTACGCCGCAGCGATCCCGTGGACGACGCCGCGCAGGTTGACGTCGATGATCTGGTTCCACTGGCCGAGCGTCAGGTCCGTGGTCTCGCCGCCGAACACGATGCCGGCGTTGTTGAACAGCAGATCCGGGCAGTCGACGTCGTCGACCACCCGCTGGACGGCGTCGGCGTCGGTGACGTCGAGGCGGGCCGAGCGAGCGTCCGGCAGGTCAGCGGCGACCCGCGCGGCCGCGTCGCCGTCCAGGTCGGTGCAGACCACCTGGGCGCCGCCGACGGCCAGTGCGCGGCAGAGTGCGGCGCCGATCCCGGAGCCGCCGCCGGTCACCAGCGCCGTCCGTCCGGAGAACTTGTTCTTGTCCACGCACGCCCTCACTGAACTTTGCAGTTCTCGATCTATGTCAGAACCGGTTCTAGTATCTGCCCGGCGTACTGTCCAGCCGCGGCCGCCCGCCCCGGAGAGCGGCCTCAGCGCAGCTCGGGCGCGAGCGAGTCGATGAACCGGTCGGCGAGCCGGTAGACCTTCTTCATGTCGCCGCCGTGGAAGATCGCCCGCATCGAGCCCCAGTTGACGATCGAGAAGAGAATGTCCGCGGCGTCGGCGGCTCGGTCGGGCCCGAGCACCGCGAGGTGCTGCGTCAGTCGCGACAGTGAGGCCAGGGACATCTCGGCGAGGATCCGGGTGGCTTCCGGATCGGCGCTGTGCTGCAACGCCAGCGACGCCCGGAAGAACTGCGGCTCCCGCTCGAACGCACGGATCAGCCGGCGGATCCAGGTCCGGACGCGCTCCTCCGCCGTGGCCTTCCGCAGCGCCGGGTCCGGACGGTCGAGCGCCGACCACTTCTGGAGCACGCACGCGTAGAGGTGGTCTTTGGACGCGAAGTAGCGGTAGAGCGTCGCGCGGGCGACGTCGGCGGCCTCGGCGACGTCGCGGATCTGGATGCGCTCGTACTCGTGCTGCCGCAGCACGGCGAGCCCCGCGTCGATGATCCGCTCCCGTCGGGCGCGCTGCCACGGCGGCAGGCCTTCCACCGGCAGGCCGCCGGTCCCGCCCTCTGTCTGCGCCGTCATCGCGCCCCGGACTTTAGCGCGCGCCCTTGGCGATCGTCTGCTCGACCAGCGTGTTGAGCTTCGCCCCGGTCGGCCAACCGACGTAGTGACTGAGGAAGATGACGATCTCCCGCAGCTCGTCGTCGTCGAGTTCGCCGTTCTGGTAGGCGGCCGGGATCTGGAGTCCCAGCACGTCCATGGTGCCGGTGGCGGCGAGCAGCCCGATGAGCATGAGCCGACGGTCGCGGGTGCTCAGCCCCGGCCGGTTCCAGATGTCGGCGAAGAGGTGATCGGCGGTGTAGCGCCAGAATTCACCTTCGCCGTCCTGGAACTCGAAGCCGTAGACCTCGGCCATCCGCTCCAGGCCACGGCGGCGTAACTCGTCCGGCTGCTCGGTCATGCGGTGCCCTCCGCGGGTTCGTCGGTACTGTCCGGAACATCCGGCGGAAGGCCCAGTGCACGGGCGAGGTTGGCGAGCGAGTAGCGGGCGAGCGGGACGTCGACCCCGAGCCGTTCGGCCATCCCGACCGCGAGGCCGAGGTCCTTCTCCCCGAGCGCCCGGACGTGCGCGAAGATCCCGTGCCAGGGGTCCTCCGGCGCGAGCTGCGCGGTCGAGTCGCGGTACATGATGGCGCCGGGGCCGCCGGTGATCGCGTCGGTGTGGCGTACGACGTGGCCCAGCTCCACCAGGTCGATCCCGGCCGCCTCGGCCAGCCGCTGCGCTTCGGCGACGGCGGTGAACGAGACGAAGTGCAGCAGGTTCCGGGCCACCTTCATCCTGGTCCCGGCCCCGATCGGCCCGGCGTGGATCACCCGGGTTCCCATCCTGGCCAGCACGTCCGCGGCCGCGGCGTACGCGTCGTCCGCGCCGCCGACCAGGATGGCCAGCGTGCCGTTCGCGGCGCCGATCGTGCTTCCGCTGACCGGCGCGTCGATCACCCGGACACCGGAGCGCGCGGACAGCTCCGCGAGCCGCGCCGGGGTCTCCGGTGCGACCGTCGAGTGGATCGCGACCACGAGCCCGGGAGAGGCCGCCCCGAGGATCTCCGCGAGCACGTCGCGTACCTGGTCGTCGTCGCGCACCATGACGCAGACGGTGCCGGCGCCGCCCACCGCTGCGGCCAGCTCCGCCACGCTCGTCGCCACCTTCGCCCCGGCCCGCACGAATTCGGCGAGTGGCTCCGGTGCGACGTCGTAGACGAACAGCCCATCGGGCCAGTCCAGCAGCCGCCGGGCCATCGGAGCGCCGATCGCCCCCAGCCCGACGAACCCCACCGGACCCGTCATCAGCGCACTTCCGCCGTGACCGGGAGGTACGCGTAGCCGCGCACGTTGGCGGAGTAGAAGCGCAGGCACCGCTCGTGGTCCACCTCGACGGTGCGGAACCTCCGGACGACTTCCCGCAGCACGATGTTCGCCTCCAGCCGCGCCAGGCTCGCCCCGAGGCAGTAGTGCCGCCCGCCCCCGAAGCTCAAGATCCGGGCGAGCTCGTCCTTGGACCGGGTGACGTCGAACGTGTCCGGCGCGGAGAAGACCGCGTCGTCCCGGCCGGCCGAACCGAGCGCGAGGAGCACCTGGGCGCCGGCCGGGGCCGTGACGTCGTGCAGCGTGACGTCCTCGACGAGATGCCGGGCCAGCAGCTGGGTGGAGGTGTCGAACCGCAGGGTCTCCTCGACCCACGCCGGGATCAGCGTCGGGTCGCCGAAGACCAGGTCGCGCTGCTCCGGGTGCGCGGTGAGCTGGTAGATCGCGTTGCCGAGCAGCTTCGTCGTCGTCTCGTTGCCGGCGACGACCATGAGGAACAGGAACGCGACGACCTCGTCGTCGGTCATCCGCTCGCCCCCGTCAGCACCTCCGTCCGTGCCCTCGCCATCCGCAGCGAGCAGTGCCGACGTCAGGTCGTCCGTCGGCCGCCGGTGTCGCTCGGCGACGTGGTTGCGGTAGTACTCCATCAGCCGGAGCCCGGCATCGAGGCCGGCGGAAGGCACGTCCCGCAGCCCGTCCTCGCGCTGGACCAGCAGGTCGGCGAGGCGACGCACCTCGACGCGATCGGGCTCGGGCACGCCGAGCATCTCGGAGATGACGTCCATCGGCACCTTGCCCGCCAAGTCACCGATCCAGTCGAACGACGCCGTCGCGCCGGGTCCGGCGCCGGTCAGCAGCCGGTCGAGGTAGTGGTCGGTGATCCGCTGGATCCGTGGCTCCATTTCGGCGACCCGACGCGGCGTGAAGCCCCGGGAGACCAGTTTCCGCAGCCGGGACTGCTCGGGTGGGTCCATCGCCAGGAACGACATGACGACGTGCGCGTGCGGGCTCCAGGCGCTCTTGTCCATCGAGACGCCCATCGTGTTGCTGTACGCGCGATCCGCACGCAGGGCGGCGCTGACGTCGGCGTGGCGCGTGAGCACCCAGAAGTCGTGCTCGGTGTTGTGGTGGAGCGGGCTCTCCCGCCGCAGCCGCCGGTAGACCGGGTACGGATCGTCCTGGAGCAGGTGGTCGTACGGGTCGAAGTTCATCGGTGGCTCCCCGGAGCAGTCGGCAGCCGGACGCTCAAAGTAGAACACGTTCTTGCCCGAGGCGAGCCGCGTGGCGTCCGCAGCGCCTGCCGAAGAACGACGCCTCACCCAGCTGGGTGCCGGACGCGTACCCGCGCCCGTCCACCGCGATGTTCGACGCGCAGGCGCCCGCCGCGTAGACACCGGCGACGACCGACCCCTCGGCGCGCAGCAGCTGGCCGTCCGGATTGACCCGCAAGCCCCCGCAGCTGAAGCCGGAGTAGAAGCACGCACCGGGGGTGAGGTCGTAGGCACCCCACGGGCCCTGGTCGAGTGGGACGACGTACTGCTCGGCCTTGTGGAACTCCGGGTCGTCGCCGGTGGCGGCGGCCGTGTCGTACGCCCGCATCGTGGCCACCAGCGCCCCGGCGGGCATCCCCAGCGCCCGCTCCATCTCCTCGATCGTGTCCCACCCGTCGACGAGCGGCTGGAACTTGTAGCTCGGCTGCGTCATCGTCGCCGAGTCGAGGATCAGGTACGCGGCCTGGTCGGGCTGGTCGAAGACGAACGCCGCGACCCGGGAGTGGTAGACGTCCTCGCTGACGAACCGCCGGCCGAGCTTGTTCACCACGATGCCCCGCAGGGTCTCCTCCGGCGGGTAGAACGGCGAGGTGAAGAAGGCCCCCTCCATGTGGTCGGCGATGCCGCCCACCGACTCGCCGAGCCGGATGCCCAGTCCGTCGTCGTAGGTGTTGCCCAGGGCCATTCCCCGGGTGAACAACGCGCCCAGCTGCGGCGCGTAGGCGTCGACCATCTCCGGGTTGAGGACGAACCCACCTGCGGCGAGTACGACGCTCCGGGCCCGGATGACGCCTTCGTCCGCGTAGCGGCGCCAGCGCGCGCCGACCACCGTGTCGTCCCGCACCACCAGCGCGCTCGCGCCGGTGTCATAGCGGACCTCCACGCCGAGTTCGGCCAGCCGGTTGAGCGCCCGTTCGACGACGAACGAGCCACCACCGATGTCGCCCACGACCGGCGGCTTGTGACCGCGCGGCGCCGGCCGGGCGATCTCCCGGAACGGCCAGCACTTCTCGTTGCCGGTGAACATCAGGCCCTGGGTTCCCGGCTGCACCACGGCCTTGTGCGGGTAGTACGAGCGCTCGAACTCGAACCCGAGCGACTCCAGCCAGCCGAAGTGCTCGACGCTGCCTTCGGCGTAGAGGCGGATCTTCTCCGGATCGCACTCCGGCGACATCTGGGCCAGGTACGCGGCCATCTCGGCCGGAGTGTCCTCCCACCCGGTGGCCTGCTGGACCGGCGTGCCGCCACCGAGGTAGAAGTGCCCACCGGACATCGCGCTGGTGCAGGTCAGCCGTCCGCCGCGGTCGATGACCAGGACGCGGGCACCCGCCGTCGCCGCCTCGATCGCGGCGCTCACCCCGGCCATCCCGGCGCCGATCACCAGGACGTCGACGTCGTCGGACCAATCCGTCACCTCGTCCGCCGCGACCGCCGGAACCGGCTCCACACTCACCACTCCTCGACGCCGAGCAGAACAGAACTGAAACCTGTTCTCGTCAGAGTGTCAAACGCGGGTGAGCGCCCGCAAGCGTTGCGGCGAGGACCGGCGAGCGATCAGAGGAGTCCGTGGCGCGGGGGCGGTGCGCCGGTCAGCGTCCAGCGGCCGATGTGCTGGACCTTCCACCGCTCCGGGTCGTGCAGGGTGTGGGTACGGGCATCCCGCCAGTACCGGGAGAGGTTGAGCCGGTCGGCGGCCGAGCGCGTACCGCCCAGGTCGAACAGCGCGGAGGACACCGCGATCGACGCCCTGGCGGCGGCGACCTTCGCGACGGCGGTGGCGACCGACGCCCCCGCGGTCGTGGCGTCGGTGCGATCGGACTCCGCGGCGTCGATAGCCACCGCGGCCTCCCGTACCAGGGCCTCCGCGCCGCGCACGGCGATCTCCAGCTCGCCGGCCTGCTGAACGAGCAACGGATCCTCGGCCGCGGTCTCGACTCCCGCCTCGAACCACGGCCGGGCCCGGCCGACCAGGTCGGTCGCGGCGGTGAGCGCGCCGCGGGCGATGCCGACGTCGAGCGCCGCGTGCAGCACCTGCGCGCGGGCGCCGTACGTGGTCGGGCCGGCGAAGATCGGCGTGTACGGCACGAGTTGCTCGGACGTCACGGGGACTTCGTCGAGGCGGACGGTGCCGCTCGCCGTGGTGCGCTGCCCCATGCCGTCCCAGTCGTCGGTCACGGTGACGCCGGGGGCGTCCCGAGGGACGTACGCCAGCACCTTCGGGCGCGGCTCCCCCGGCTGCTCGAGGACCGCACGCACGACCAGCCAGTGCGCGAAGAGCGCACCGGTGCTGTAGAACTTCTCGCCGGTCAGCACGTACTCGCCGTCGGGGCGACGCCGCACGCTGGTCGTGTCGTCCACGACCGTGCGTCCGGACCGCTCGGACTGCGCGTTGGCGAACCGGGCGCCGTCCAGCGCGGCCGCGAACCAGCGGGCCTGCTGGTCCTCGGTGCCCTGCAGGCGCAGCGCCTCGAGGAACACGAAGTGGCTGTGCGGGATCTGGGCGAGGCTGGCATCCGCCGTGGCGAGCAGCCGGAAGACCTCGGCCACGGTGGTGACCGGCACCTCCGCACCACCGAAGCGGGCAGGCACGGTGATGCCGAGCAGCCCGGAGGCCGACAGCGCGTCCAGCTCGGCGTGCGGCAGCCGTCGGTCCCGATCCCGCTCGGCGGCCTCCTCGGCGTAGATCGCCGCGAGCTTGCGGGCGATCTCCTCTGCCTCCGCGCCGGAGCGAACGACGTGGGTCATCGAGCGGGCACCGGTCGCTCGGCAGGGGTGGACGCGAAATCCGGCATGAAGTGCCCCCTCGGGAAATTGCCTACTTGATTGGTCGAGAAAGTCTGTATCTTCCGGCCGCGAGCCGTCAACCGCCCCCCGGTGTCATTCCAGAGCTTCTCTATCGGACTGATAGGCTTCGCGCCGCCGAACCGTCGTCTGGCCGCTGCCTCGCCGGTCCGCGCACACCCGTGCGCGTGCCCGGCGCCACCCCACCGGAGGTACTTGTCGTGACCGAGCCAACCCCGCCCAACGGATCGTCCGAGGAGCTGCCGGACGAGCCTCGGCTGCCGTCGCGCGGCACCGGCCGGCGCCGCGTCGTGTGGATCGCGGCCGCCGCGGTCGTGCTCGTCGCCGCCCTGGTGATCGGCCTGGTCGTGTCGCTCGGCGACGACCCGGAGGAAGCGTCCGCGACGACGGTCCGCATCGGCGTCGTCGACGCGTCCCAGCCGTACTGGAAGACCTACGCCGAGCTGGCGAAGGAAGAGCTCGACGTCACCGTGAAGTACGTCAACTTCAACGACTACAGCCAGCCCAACCCGGCGCTGAAGGAGAAGCAGCTCGACCTCAACCAGTTCCAGCACATCCAGTACCTGGCGAACTACAACGTCACCGCGAACGACGACCTGCAGCCGATCGGCGCGACCGCGGTGTATCCGCTGCCGCTCTACTCGCTGAAGTTCACCGACCCGTCCGCACTGCCGAAGAACGCGAAGATCGCGATCCCGAACGACGCGATCAACGAGGCCCGCGGCCTGCTCGTGCTCCAGGCGGCCGGGCTGCTCACGCTGAAGGACGGCGGCGGCGCGTTCTCCACCGTCGAGGACATCGCGACCAAGAAGGTCGACGTCACCACGCTCGACGCCTCGCAGACGGCCGGTGCCCTGCAGAACGGCTCGGTGGTCGCCGCGATCGTGAACAACAACTACGCGACGAACGCCGGGCTGAAGCCGGCGCAGGCCATCTTCAAGGACGACCCGGGCAGCCCCAGCGCCGCGCCGTACGTCAACATCTTCACTGCCCGGAGGGCCGACGCGACGAACGAGACGTACCTGAAGCTCGCCGAGCTGTACCACGATCCGGCCGTCGAGAAGGGCGTGCAGGAGGCGAACAGCGGCACGGCCGTGTTCCGCACCACCTCCGCCGAGCAGCTCCAGAAGGACCTGGCGACCGTGGAGCAGCAAGCCCGCGACGCGAAGAAGTAGCCCTCCTCCGAGCGAGTCCGGCCCGGCGGGATCGCCGGGCCGGCGTCGAGTAAGGACGATTCATGCCCGCCGAGGAGCCCGTCCCGGTGCACGTGCGGTTCGAGCACGTCGGCAAGACCTTCCCCGGGCGAGGCCGCCGGGCCGCGCCGCAGGTGGCACTCCACGACGTCGACCTGGAGATCCGCCGCGGCGAGGTGTTCGGCGTCATCGGCCACTCCGGGGCCGGCAAGAGCACGCTGGTGCGGCTGATCAACGGTCTGGAGACCCCGACCACCGGCCGCGTCCACGTCGGTGAGCACGAGCTGACCGCCCTCACCGAGCGCGGCCGGCGCGCGGTGCGGCGGGACATCGGGATGATCTTCCAGCAGTTCAACCTCTTCCGGTCCCGGACGGTGGCGGGCAACGTCGCGTACCCGCTGAAGGTCGCCGGGGTACGGCAGCCCGAGCGCGACCGCCGGGTGGCGCGGCTGCTGGACTTCGTCGGGCTGCTCGACCGCGCCCACGACCACCCGGAACAACTCTCCGGCGGGCAGAAACAGCGAGTCGGCATCGCCCGGGCACTCGCCACCGAACCGTCGCTGCTGCTGGCGGACGAGGCGACCAGCGCGCTCGACCCGGAGACCACCGGCGAGGTGCTGACGCTGCTGCGCCGGATCAACCGCGACCTCGGCGTGACGATCGTGATCATCACCCACGAACTCGACGTCATCCGCTCGGTCGCCGACCGGGTCGCGGTGCTCGACGCGGGCCGCGTCGTCGAGACCGGCAGCGCCTACGACGTCTTCGCCCGCGCACAGACCGAGGCCGCCGCGCAGTTCGTCCGCACCGCGCTGCGCGACCGGCCCTCCCCGGAGACGCTGGCCCGGCTGCGCGCCCGGCACCCCGGGCGGCTGATCACCGTCCGGATCCGCGACGAGGAAGGGCTCCAGACCCGGCTGGCCCGCACGTTCCTCGATCACCAGGTCGCCGCGGACATCGTGTTCGGCGGCATCAGCGAACTGCAGGAGCGGCCGGTGGGCAGCTTGACGTTCGAGCTCACCGGCCCGGACGGCGCCGTGGACGCCGCGCTCACGACGCTGCGCGCGGACGGCGTCGACCTCGTCGAGGAGAAGGCCTGATGGACGAGTTCCTCTCGAACCTGCCGGTGTACCGCGAGGCCATCTGGCAGACGTTCTACATCGTCGGCATCTCGCTGGCGGCAGGCGGAGTGCTCGGCCTCGTCCTGGGCCTGGTGCTCTACGCGACGCGCCCGGGCAATCTGCTCGGCAACCGGGCGGTGTTCCTCACCGTCAACGTGGCGGTCAACGTGGTGCGGCCGGTGCCGTTCGTCATCTTCATCACCGCGATCCAGCCGCTGATGCTGCACACGATCGGCACCACGATCGGCACCAACGCGGTCACGTTCGCGCTCTCGCTCTCGGCGGCGTTCGCGATCAGCCGGATCGTCGAGCAGAACCTCCTCACGGTCGACCCGGGTGTGGTGGAGGCCGCCCGCGCGGCCGGAGCCCGGCCGATCGGGATCCTCGTGACGGTGCTGATCCCGGAGGCGCTGGGGCCGCTGATCCTGGGCTACACGTTCATCTTCGTCGCGGCCGTCGACATGTCCGCGCAGGCCGGGCTGTTCGGCGGCGGTGGTCTCGGTGACTTCGCGATCACCTACGGCTCGCAGCGCTACAACTGGCCGGTCGTTTACATCACCGTCGCGACGATCGTCGTGATCGTCCAGGCCGGCCAGTTCCTCGGCAACTGGCTCGCCCGCCGCGCCCTCCGCCGCTGAGGATCGCCGCACGAATACTGCCCCTGCCGCGCCGCCGCTGATCGGAGGAAGCTCGGACGTATCGGAAGGGAGGCAGACATGTCCGAGACCCACGCGGTGACGGTCGGTGTGGACGGTTCGGCACCCGCGATCGCCGCGCTCGACTGGGCCGCGCAGTACGCACAGGCCCACTACGTCCCGCTGCAGGTGCTGACCGCGGTCGGCTGGCCGGGAGAGCGGCCCGGGTACGGCGGGTCCCAGCTCGCCGAGCTGAAGGAGGCTGCCCGGATCGACGGCCGGCGGACGCTGGACCGGGCGCTGAAGCGGGTTCGTGCGGTATTACCCCAGCTGGCCGTCTCCGGATACGTCAGCGACGAGCCCCCGGCCCGGGCACTGCTCTCGGCCTCCGAGTCCAGCGGTCTGATCGTGGTCGGCTGCCGGGGCCTCAACCCGACGGCGAGCGTGATCCTCGGGTCGGTCTCCGCCGCTCTCACCGGGCACGCGAAGTGCCCGGTGGTCGTCGTCCGGTCGGACCCGCGCATCGGCCCGACCGTGCCGCCGGCACCGGTGGTCGTGGGAATCGACGGCTCGGAGGCGGACGAAGCCACCCTGGGGGCCGCGTTCGCCGAGGCCGACCGGCGCGGCGCCCCGCTGATCGTGGCGCACGCGTGGAGCGACGCCTCGCTGGTCGGCGTCTTCGGGGCCGGTGCGGTACCGAGCTGGATCGAAGCCCGTCAGCACGCCGAGGCCCTGCTGCAGCGGCAGCTCGCCGCGTGGCGTCCGAAGTATCCGGACGTCCGGGTCGGCACGGTCGTGGAGCGGGAGCAGCCGGCGCGGATGCTGCTGGAGCTGGGGCGAGCCGCCGGTCTGGTCGTCGTGGGGTCGCACGGGCGCGGCGGGTTCGCGGGCATGCGGCTCGGCTCGGTCGCGCGGCGGCTGCTGCACCACGCCGACGCCCCGGTGCTCGTCGTCCGCCGAGGAGCCCGAGCCACCGCGCACTCCGACGCGTCGCAGCACGCAGTGCCCAGCGTGCCCGCACAGCGCCGCGGCGGCTAGCTAGCGCTCGATGACCTCGCCGGCCGGGCGGCGAGGCGTGTCCGGGGCCGAGTCGTCGGTCGCCGGGACACCGATGCGCAGCGCGGCCTGCGCCTCGCCGAGGTTGTCCAGGAGCCGGTGCAGCAGGGCACGCGACGCCGGCACCTCGACCACGTCGGTCATCGGCGAGACGGCCAACCCGGCCGCGGTGGTCTCCAGCAGCGCGGAGCTCATCGCCTCGCCGGCGGCCAGCCAGTCGGTCGGCTCGTCGTCGCGGGTCCAGAGCACCAGGTAGCGGGCTCCGCCGTCGTGGCCGGGGCCCGGCAGCAGGCCCTCGCCGCCCTCCGGGAAGAACGACCGCAGCGGAATCTTGCGCGGGGTGCCCGACACGGCCGTCTCCACCGGTACGCCTGAGCGGTGCTCATCGTGCCGGTCCCCTCGGCTCGGTGCTCGGTACACCCCCAGTGTGTTCGACGGGCGGGTCGGCGATCAGGGTCGGAAGTCCCGACCTGCCGACGCTCCTGCCTCACTCGCCGAGGACCCCGCGGTGCCGGAGGAGCCGGACCGCGCTCTTGCCCGCGCGGCGGAAGGTGTCGACGAGTTGCCGCTCGGCACCCTCGCCGTCGCCGGCCTCGATGGCGGTGACGACGCCGTGCATCGCGGTCTGATGAGCCTGCAGGGTCTCGGGAACCTCGACGAAGAAGTTGCCGGGGATGATCGTGCCGGTCAACAGTCCCCCGACCGCGGTGAGCCGGTGGGAGTGCGCCGCACCGAGCAGCCGGGTGAGTAGTCGGCGGTTCGCCGCCCAGAACTCGTCGGCGTCGGTGACCGATCCCAGCACGCCGTCGAGCGCGCGGAGCTCGGCGAGGTCCTCGGGCGTGCCGCGCTCGGCGGACCGGCGCGCGGCCAGGCCGTAGACCAGCCCGATGATCTCGTAGTGGTCGTGGACGGTGTTCTCGTCCAGCCCGGCGACGTAGGCGCCGCGGTGGGCCTCGGCCCGCAGCCACCCTTCCCGGTCCAGCGCGATGATGGCTTCCCGCACCGGAAGGCGGCTCACGCCGAGCCGGTCGGCGAGTTCCTCCTGCCGGACGCGATCGCCGGCCCGCAGCTTGCCCTCGAAGATCAGGCGCCGGATGGCGGCGGCGACCCGCTGGGCGCCGGTCTGGCGCACCGTGCCGGGGAAGTGCCCGCTGTCCCATCCGCTGACGTACTCGTTGTCCGGCGTCTTGCGCACTAGGACTTCCCTTCGTCCGCCGTCGGAGGCTCACCCGGTGCGTCCCGGGGCCGGAAGCGCGGTACCACGACGTCGGGTCGAACGGTGTCGTAGACGACCTCGACCGGCAAGCCGACCCGCACGTCGCCTGGATCACACCCGACCAGATCGCTGTGGAAGAACGGACCCTCCGCCAGCTCGATCACCGCGAGCACGTACGGCACCTCGTCGGCCAGGTCGCGGTCGTAGGCGTGGTGGTAGACGGTCCAGGTGTGGACCGTTCCCCGTCCGGAGGCCGGCTCCCACGCCATCGACGCGGCACCGTGCTGCGGACAGCTGGACGCCGGCCAGAACGCGCGGCCGCAGCCACCACAGCGCTGGACGAGGAACTCCGCGCGGAGGCACGCGTCCCAGAACGGCGCGTCGAGGTCGTCCGGGACGACGTCCCGGGGCCCGGGCCTGCTCACGCCGCACCGAGCAGCATCGTCGCGTGCGACCAGGTGTTCTGCACGCCCCCGTTGCCACCGTGGCCGCTGACCAGCGCGATCCGTGCGCCCGGCACCTGGGTGGCGCCGCCGTCGCCGCGCATCTGCAGCACCCCTTCGACGATCGCGGTGAAACCGGCAGCGTAGTAGCCGGAGAGCTGACCGCCGCCGGTATTGGTCGGGATCAGACCGCCGAGCCCGGTCTGGCCGGCGGCGTGCAGCGGGCCGCCGTCGCCGGGCGCGCAGAAGCCGTACGCCTCCAGCTGCATGATCGGCGAGATCGTGAACGGGTCGTAGAGCGCGGCCACGTCGACGTCGCCGACGTCGATGCCGGCCTGGCCGAACGCGGTCACCTTCGCGGTGGCGACGTCGTCGTGGTGGTCGAAGACCTCGCCGGTCCACCAGTTGCGGAGGTTGTGGCCGGTGCCGAGGCCCAGGATCGGGACGTGGCGTCCGGGCAGGTCGCGGGCCTGTTCGGTGCTGGTGACCACGAGCGCGACCCCGCCGTCGGTGTCCCGGCAGCAGTCCAGCCTGCGGAACGGATCGACGACCAGCGGCGAGGCCTGGTGGTCGGCCGGGGTGAGCGGTGCGCCGTACCCGAGCGTGCCCGGCCGCACGGCGGCGTGGGCGCGCTGCGCCACCGCGACCGCGGCGAGGTGCTCGACCGTGGTGCCGTAGCGGTGCATGTGCCTGCGGGCGTGCAGCGCGTGCGCGCCGGCCGCGCCGATCAGCCCGTACATCGCCGGGTAGCCGTAGCGGAAGCCGCCGTAACCGCCGACGCGCCCGTCCGGCCGGCGAACGCCCGCCGTCGGTGCCGCGCCGTACACGCACACCACCGTCGTGGCCTGTCCGGTGAGGATCGCCCCGATCGCGTTCAGCACCGACCAGATCGCGGTGGCGCCACCGGCCTGCATCGTCCAGGCGAAGTGTGGCGCGAGGCCGAGGTAGCGGACGTCGTCGAAGGCCTCGCTGGAGGTGCCGATGTACCCGTCGACGCGACCGCGCTCGACGCCCGCGTCGGCCAGGGCCAGTTCCAGCGCGCGGCGGCGCAGTTCGCGCGGTGGGACGCCCAGCCGCCGCCCTTGCTCAGTCACCCCGAGCCCGGCCACGGAGAACGCTCCGGAACTCCAGTGATCAGCCAACGACGCCCGCCGATCGGAGCGTCTCGATGTCGGCGGGGGTGTAGCCGAGCCACGACAGGACGTCCTCCGTCTGTGCTCCCAGGGCCGGTGCCGCCGCCCGGGGACCCACCGGCGTGTCACCGAAGTCCAGCGGGGTGTTCACCGTCAGCGTGCCGGTACCGGGCAGCTCGACCAGGCCCCCTGCCGCGAGGAACTGCTCGTCGACGAGCACGTCCTCGATGGTGTTGACCGGCTCGGCCCAGACGTCGCACTCGTCGAAGATCGTGAGCCACTCCGCACGCGACTTCTCCGCGAAGAGGGCGTCCAGCGAGGCGATGAGTTCCTGGGCGTGCTGCTGACGCGCGGAAGACGTCGCGAAGCGTTCGTCGGTGAGCCACGAGGGCCGCCCGACCGCCCGGACCAGCGGTGGCCAGTGCCGGTCACGCTCGAGGCCGATGAGCCAGACCCACCGATCGTCGGCGCAGCGGTAACAGTTGACCGTGGGGCTCGCCATCACGTCCCGGCGCGCGGTGGCCATCGGCGCACCGAACTGCAGCGCGATGCTCAAGTCCGACGCGAGGAGATAGGTGCCCCAGCGGTAGAGGGAGGAGCTGACCAGCTGTCCCCGGCCCGTCCGTTCCCGGGCCAGCAGCGCCGCCGCCACCCCGCCGGCCAGCGCCACCGCCGCCGAGCGGTCTCCCATCGCGCCCCGCTGGAACGGTGGCGTGCCGCCGGGAACGGTCAGCGACGCCGCGATTCCACTGCGGGCCCAGAACGCGCCGGTGTCGTAGCCGGGCGCGTCGGCGTGCGGACCGCGGAGGCCGTAGCCGGTCATCAGCGCGTAGACCAGCCGGGGGTGGCGCCCGAGCGTGGATTCGTGGTCCAGCCCGAGCCGCGCCAGTGCCGGCATCCGCATGTTCGTGACCAGGACATCGGCCTGCCCGAGCAGCTTCTCGACCACCTCGCGCCCCTGGTCGGACTTCAGGTCGACCGCCACCGAGCGCTTCCCCCGGTTGCTGACGTCGAACGTCGGGTTGCCGCCCTCGGCCGGAGCGCCGGGCGGGCGCAGCCCTTCCAGGTGCCGCTGCGGGTCGCCGCCGAGCGGCTCGACCTTGACGACGGTGGCTCCCCAATCGGCGAGGACGGCGGCCGTGGCCGGTCCCGCGACCCAGAGCGCGATCTCCACGACCACGACGCCCTCGAGCGGACGAGACCCCGGCGGAGCTCCGCACATCGTTTCTCCCCATGGCCTTGACTTGGATCCAATATAAAGTCCAAATATACAGTAGCCAATTCAGCCATTGGAGGAACGCGTGTCGAAGGACACCAGCAAGCCGGACCTCACCTGGCTCATCTCGGTGGACGACCACATCCTGGAGCCCCCGAACGTGTGGCAGGACCGGGTGCCCGCCAAGCACAAGGACCGCGCACCGCGGATGGTCCCGGGCGAGCACGGCGAGGTCTGGGTCTACGAGGACAAGCGGATCCCCACCTCGGGCCTGTCCGCCGCAGCGGGGCGCAAGAAAGAGGAGTTCAGCCCGAAGCCGCTCAGCTACGGCGACATGCGACCCGGGTGTTACGACTCGGCCGCGCGCCTCGACGACATGAACCAGGCCGGCATCCTGGCCTCGCTCTGCTTTCCGTCCTTCCCCCGGTTCTGCGGCCAGATCTTCGCCGAGGCGCAGGACAAGGAGCTCGCCCTGCTCTGCGTTCAGGCGTACAACGACTGGCTCATCGAGGAGTGGTGCGGAGCCGCACCGGGCCGCTACATCCCGATGACGCTGATCCCGCTCTGGGATCCGGTCGCCGCCGCTGCGGAGATCGAGCGCTGCGCAGGCAAGGGCAGCCGGGCGATCGCGTTCTCCGAGAACCCGGCGCCGCTGGGCTTACCCACGATCCACGACCCGTCCGGTTACTGGGACCCGGTGATGTCGGCCGCGCACGACGCCGACCTGGTGGTGTGCATGCACGCCGGCTCCTCGTCGACGATGCCGAAGATCTCGCCGAACGCCCCGGTGCTGGCGAACATGGCCTGGGGGCCGGTTCGGGCCAGCGGCGCGATGCTGGAGTGGCTGTTCAGCCCGTACCTGCAGAACCTGCCGAACCTCCGCATCGCGCTGTCGGAGGGCGGCGTCGGCTGGATCCCGTACTTCCTGGAGCGCGCCGAGCAGGTACTCGACAAGCAGCGTCACTGGGCCTCGAAGGCGGCCGGTGTGGACCTCTACGGCGCGATGGGGCAGAGCGGCCGGCAGGTCGACCTGCACGCGCTGGACCTGCGCACGACGTTCCGCGAGCACGTCTACGGGTGCTTCATCGACGACATCCACGCGATGAACAGCGTCGCGGAGATCGGCGAGGACAACGTGATGATCGAGACCGACTACCCGCACACCGACTCCACCTGGCCGGACAGCATCCACCTGGCCCACGAACGGCTGGCGCACCTGCCGGAGTCCACCCAGTACAAACTGCTGCGGGGCAACGCCGAGCGGGTGTTCCGGTTCACGCCGGCCGAGCCTCCCGTACCGGCGTAGCCGATGGCCTCGCATCTCACGGCCGGGCAGCTGTACCTCGGCGGCCGGCCGGTGCCCGGACGAGGCAACCCGTTGCCGGTCGAGGACCCCGCCACCGAGGAAGTCTTCACCACGGTCCCCACCGCGGACGCCGCACAGGTCGAGGCGGCGATCGCCGGATCGTACGACGCCTTCGTCTCCGGCGTGTGGGCGTCCGTTCCGGTCGCGGGCCGCGTCGCGGCGCTCGGCCGGATGGCGGACTGGCTGGACACCCGCCGCGAGGAGCTCGTCGAGACCGCGGTCCGGGAGGTCGGTGCGCCGCTGCGGCTGGCGCAGTGGGCGCAGGTCGGCATGTCGATCGACCAGGCACGGCAGCTCCCCGCGCTGTTCGCCACGCTGCCCGAGTGGGAGCACAACGAGCTGCCGCTCGCCGATCTGGTCGGCGCGAAGGACGTGCTGCTCAGCATCCGGCGCTACGAGCCGGTCGGGGTCGTCGCCGCGATCACCCCGTACAACTTCCCGCTGCAGACGAACGTCTGGAAGGTCTTCTCCGCGCTGGCCGCGGGCTGTTCGGTGATCCTGCGGCCGAGCCCGCTGACGCCGCTGACCGCGCTGGCGCTGGGCGAGGCGGCCGTCGCGGCGGAGCTGCCGCCCGGCGTCCTGAACGTGATCGTCGAGGAGGGCACCCACGGCGCGGAGAAGTTGACCTCCGATCCACGGGTCGACTGCGTCTCGTTCACCGGCTCGACGACGGTCGGGCGGCGGATCGCGGCGCAGGCGGCCCCCACCGTCAAGCGGCTGGTGCTCGAGTTGGGCGGCAAGTCCGTGCAGCTCTACCTGCCGGACGCCGTCGAGCGGGTCGGGGCCGGGGCGGCGACGGTCTTCGCGTCCCACTCCGGCCAGGCCTGCACCGCGCAGACCCGCGTGCTGGTCCCGCGGGACGCGCTGGACGCGACGCTGGAGCGCCTGGCGGGCACCGCCGCGGCGCTGTCCCCCGGTGATCCGCGCAATGCCAACACCCTGGTGGGGCCGCTGATCAGCGCCGCCCAGCGGCAGCGGGTCGAGGGCCTGGTCGCCGAAGGGATCAAGGCAGGCGCCACGCTCGTCGCCGGGGGCGGCCGGCCTTCGCACCTCGACCGGGGCTACTTCGTCGAGCCGACCGTCCTACTCGTCGAGGACAACTCGAACCCCGTCGCGCAGCGCGAGGTGTTCGGCCCGGTGGTCACCGTTCAGGGTTACCGCGACGTGGACGAGGCGATCGCGATCGCCAACGACACCGAGTACGGGCTGGGCGGCGGCGTCTACACCGCGGACCTGTCTGCCGGGCTGGCGCTCGCGGGGCGCATCCGGTCGGGCACCGTGCAGGTCAACCGGTCGGCCGCGACCGCCTACACCCCGACCGGCGGGGTCAAGCAGAGCGGCATCGGCCGCGAACGGGGGGTCGCCGGTCTGCGCGAATACCAGGAGACCAAACACGTCGTCGTGGGGCCGGCGTCGTGAGCGTGGCCGTCGCCGTGGATCGAGACCGGTGCCAGGGCAGCGGCGCCTGTCTCTTCCACGCCGAGATCACGTTCGGCCTCGACGCCGACGACCGCGTCGTCCTGGGGGACGACCGCGACCCCGAGGCGGCGCTGCGCGCGGCCGCCGACGCCTGTCCGACGCAGGCGATCAGCCTCGCCGACCCTCATCAGGAGGCCTGAGATGCGGCTCACCGACAAATCCGTCGTCATCACCGGCGCCGGCTCCGGGGTCGGCCGCGCGTCGGCCCTGCTGTTCGCCGCCGAGGGCGCCCGGGTGGTCTGCGCCGACCTGCGGGCGGATTGGGCCGCCGAGACCGTCGAGTTGGTCATCGAGAACGGCGGTACCGCGGTCGCGCAGCACTGCGACGTCACGCGCGAAGGCGACGTCGAGGCGGCCGTCGCGACCGCAACGGAGAGCTTCGGGCGCCTGGACGTCATGTTCAACAACGCGGGGGTCACCGGTCTGAAGCCCGGGAGCACGTTCGAAGTGGACACCGCCGAGGACTTCGAGCGGCTGACGGCGATCAACGTCCGCGGCGTGTTCTTCGGCTGCAAACACGCGGTCCGGACGTTCAAGGCCCAGGGCGGCGGCGGGGTGATCGTGAACACCGGGTCGATCGCCGGGATGGTCGGCTTCGGCAGCGTGCTCTACGGCGCCACCAAAGCGGCGATCAACCAGCTCACCCGCGGGGTCGCGATCGAGTGCGCCGCGGAGGACATCCGCTGCAACGCGATCTGCCCCGGGACGATGCCGCTCACCAACTTCATCCGGATCGGTGCGGGCCCTCCTCCGGAGGACTACCTGCGGATGGCGGCCGGCCTCCAGCCCAACGGGCGCTACGTCACCGCCGAAGACTGTGCGGCGGCCGCGCTCTTCCTCGCCTCCGACGACGCCAAGAACATCACCGGCGTTCTTCTGCCGGTCGACGGCGGCTACGTCGCGCGCTGATTCAGGAGCCCCCATGGAACTGGAGCCCCGTATGGAACTGGATCTTTCGCTCTTCGGCGCCGAGCACGTCCGCCGCTACCGGGAAACCGGCGGCGCGGAGGGCTATCTCTGGAACGGCGTCCCGACCCTGATCCTCACCACGACCGGGCGCCGCAGCGGCCTCCCCCGCGACACCCCGCTGATCTACGGCGACGACGGCGGCACCGGCGTGGTGATCGCGTCCCAAGGGGGCGCACCGACCCACCCGCAGTGGTACCTGAACCTGGTCGCCGACCCGCAGGTCCGAGTGCAGGTCGAAGCGGATCGGTACACCGCCGTCGCGCGCACCGCCGAGGGCGCCGAACGCGAGCGGCTCTGGCGGCTGATGGCCGCCGTCTGGCCCAGCTACGACGTCTACCAGCAGCGGACCGACCGGATCATCCCGGTCGTGGCCCTGGAACGGACCACCCGATGACCGTCAACGACCATCCGCTGCTCGACCCCGCCCGGCTGCGCGAACTGTTCGACCTGCGCAGCAGCGTCTACGCGAGCCGAGGCGGCGCGTTCGAGGGTGATCCCTACCCCGCCTTCCACGCGCTGCGCGAGAGCGGACCGGTCCACCCGGGTACTCCCGGCGAGCTGGTCGGCTTCACCGGGCCGGCGTTCTTCTCCGGTCTGCCGCACCCCGACCGGCCCCACTTCACCGTGTTCGACTACGCGACGTGCAACGAGGTCGTCCGCGACGTCGACACGTTCTCGGCCTCGGAGCACGCACCGGGCACCGAGGCGCACGAGCGCGAACGGATGCTGCTCTACATGGACGGTGACCGCCACAAGCGGCACCGCACCCTGGTGCAGTCCGCGTTCGTACCGAAGCGCGCCCGCTGGTGGATCGAGAACTGGATCGACCAGACCGTCCACGCGCTCATCGACACGTTCGAGGCCAACGGGAAGGCCGACCTCAACGTCGAGTACTTCGCCGCGATCCCGCTGCTGACGATCTGCGGGAGCTTCGGCATCGGCGTGCCCGACGCACTGGACATCCGCGCCGCGGTCACCGCGGACGGACAGGGCATGGAGCTGTTCGGCCGCCTGGTCAAGCCGATCATCGAGGCCCGCCGGATCGAGCCGGCGGACGACCTGATCAGCGTCCTGGTGCAGGCCGAGGTGGACGAGGAGACCGGGGACCGGCACCGGCTGTCCGACTCGGAGGTGCTGATCTTCGCCTACCTCCTGCTGGCCGCGGGCTCCGGGACCACCTGGAAGCAGCTCGGAATCACGATGCTGAGCCTGCTCGGCCACCCCGTCTGGCTGGAGCGCGTGCGCGCGGAGCCGGAGCTCCTGCGCGCCGTGGTCGAGGAGTCGATGCGGTGGATGCCGACCGACCCCGCCTTCGGCCGATTCGCGACCCGCGACACCGCGCTGCACGGCGTGCCGATCCCGCGCGGAGCGGTCGTACACGTCTGCTTCGGCGCGGCCAACCGCGACCCGCAGCGCTGGGAACGTCCCGACGAGTTCGACCCCGGCCGGCCGCTGCAGGCCAACCTGGGCTTCGGCGGCGGCGCGCACATCTGCCTCGGTATGCACGTCGCCCGTGCCGAGATCCGGACCGCGATCGCCGCGCTGCTCCAGCGCCTGCCCGGCCTCCGCCTGGATCCCGACGCCGAGCCGCCGCGCATCATCGGCATGTACGAGCGGGGCCCGACCAGCGTGCCGGTGGTCTGGAGCGTGCCATGACCGTTCCGATCCCCCGTGAGCTCGACGAGCTGCTCTCGCCGGAGTGGCTCACCGCCGCACTCGGGCGCCGGTTCCCGGGTGTCGTCGTCACCGCCGCCGTCCCGGGGCCGGTGATCAGTCGGGTCGCGACCAACGCCCGGTTCCGGATCGAGTGCGCGGGCGGCGTACCGGACGGCCTCTCCTCCGATCTCTGCGCCAAGGGATACTTCTCCGACGCCGGCCGCGCCTTCCGGCACGCCGGGATCCCGGAGGCCGGTTTCTATCGGGACGTCGCGGCCTACGCCGGCGTCCGCACGCTGCACAGCGTCTACGCGGACGTCGATCCCGCGGACGGCTACGGCGTGGTGATCACCCACGACGTGATCGCCGAGGGCGGTACGTTCCTCGACGCGCTCAGCGAGTACACCCCCGACCAGGCCGCCGAGAGCCTCGCGCAGCTGGCCGCGCTGCACGCAAGCACCTGGGGTGATTCCCGGCTCGCCGGCCTCCGCTGGCTGGCACCGCGGCTCCGCAGCTACCTGCAGCTGCGCGGCGTCACCGAGATCCGGGACAACTTCGCCGGGCCGATCGGCGCGGGCGTTCCGGCCGAGGTGCGCGACGCCGACCGGCTCGTCCGGGCGTATCGGGCGCTCGCCGACGAGGCGTCCGGCTCGGCGCCCTGGTCGGTCATCCACGGCGACGCCCACGTCGGCAACGTCTACCTCGACCGCGCCGGCTGCCCCGCGTTCCTCGACTGGCAACTGGTGCAGCGCGGGCCGTGGTACCTCGACGTGGGCTATCACCTCGCGTCCGCGCTGACCGTCGACGACCGGAGGCGGACCGAGCGGGACCTGGTCCGGCACTACCTCGACCGGCTCCGCGCGGGCGGCGTCGAGACGCCGTCCGAGGCGGACGCGTGGCGCGGGATCCGGCGCGGCTTCGTCCACGGCTTCTACCTGTGGGGCATCACGCTCAAGGTCGACCCGGCGGTGACCAGCGTCCTGCTGACCCGCCTCGGCACAGCGGCCGCCGACCACGACGCGTTCGGGACGCTCATTCCCTGATCACGCGCTCACCAGCCACGACTGCGAGGAGGCAGCGTGTCCGATGACGATGCGGAACACGAGAGATCGCCGGTGCTCCGGCTGCGGGACGTCACGGTTCGCTTCGGTGGCGTCGTCGCGCTCGACGCGGTGGACCTCGACCTGTCCCCCGGCGAGACGCTCGGCATCATCGGTCCGAACGGCGCCGGCAAAACCACGCTGTTCGACGTGGTGTCCGGGCTCCGCGCGCCCGCGACCGGCACGGTGGAGTTCGCCGGTGACGACATCACCCGCCGCTCCCCCGCCACCCGCGCCCGGCTCGGGCTGCGCCGGACCTACCAGGCGACGCAGGTGTTCGGCTGGCTGTCGGTGGAGGACAACGTCCTGACCGCGCTGGAGTGGCGCGGCGGAGGCGGTGGGTTCGTCAGCGACCTGCTCCGGTTACCGGCGCGGCAGCAGCGGGAGCGGAGCCGGCGCGAGCGCGTCCGCGAGGTACTCGACCTCTGCGGTATCAGCGAGTACGCCGCCCGGAACGCCGGAGGCCTACCACTCGGTGTCGCCCGTCTGGTGGAGCTGGCTCGGGCGATCGTCGATCCGCCCGCGGTGTTACTGCTCGACGAGTCGACCTCCGGCATGGACGCCGACCAGGCCGCGATCCTGATCAGCCGGATCGAGGCGGTCGGACGCGAGACCGGCTGCGCGATGCTCCTGATCGAACACGACATGGAGTTCATCGTCGGGCGCTGCGACCGGATCGCCGTCCTGGACTCCGGTCGCCTGCTCGCGCAGGGCACGCCCGCGGAGATCCAGGCGAATCCGGACGTCCGCCGCGCCTACCTCGGCGAGGTGGCCGCGTGATCGAGCTCCTCGCGCTCGTCGTGTCGGGTGCGGTGACCGGTGCGCTCTTCGCGATCATGGCGTCCGGCATCGTGCTGACCTACCAGTCGTCCGGCACGCTCAACTTCGCCCACGGCGCGATCGCGTTCGTCACCGCGTACCTCTTCTACCAGCTCAACACCGGGCTGGGCGTGCCGCGGTGGGCGGCGTTCGTGATCTGCGTGCTGCTGTTCGCGCCCGGCCTCGGCATCCTCCTCAACCGCCTGTTGTTCCGACGCCTGGCCACCGCGCCGGTCTACGCCCGCATCGTCGGCACGATCGGCATCTACGTCGCCCTCCCCGCGCTGGCGCAGTTCGTCGTCAAGCAGATCAACGAACACGGCGGCACGCTCCCGACCACGGACAACGTGTACGAGACGCCGGGCCTGGGCCCGGTGCCCGCCGAACGGTGGACGCTCTTCACCGGCGTCGTGCTCGACACCGACCAGATCGCGGTGCTGGTGGTGGCGGCGCTGACCGCCGCCGGTTTGTGGTTGCTGATGAACCGCACTCGGATCGGCTTGGCGATGCGGGCCGACGTCGACCGCCGCGAACTGGCGATCCTGCGCGGCATCGACACCGCACGCGTCTCCGATACCGCCTGGGCGGTCAGCAGCGGGCTGGCCGGGCTCGGCGGCGTCCTGATCAGCCCGTTGTTCGGGCTCGGCGACACCCTCTACACCCTGCTCGTGCTGGGCTCGCTCGGCGCGGTCGTGCTGGCCCGGTTCCGGTCGATTCCGCTGGCGCTGCTCGGCGGACTGTTGCTGGGCGTCGTCGCGAACCTGGTGGCGGGGTACGCGGATCGGGTGCTGCCGGACGTCATCGCCGGTCTCTCGGGGCTGCGCTCGGCCGTGCCCTACCTGCTGACGCTCATCGGCCTGCTGATCCTGGCGCGGCGGCAAGGGCGGCTCGGTGGGCTGTCCGCGCGGGAGAGTCCCCCACCCGATCACCGCGACGATCTGCCGGTCTGGCGTCGCCGACTGCCCTGGCTGGTCGTCGTCGCCGCGTTGTTGGTGTTCGGATTGTTCCTGGCGTCGCCGCTGTGGCAGAACCTGCTCGCGCTGGGCGCGGTGTTCGCCGTCATCTATCTGTCGTTCGTCGTGGTCACCGGGATGGGCGGCATGGTGAGCCTGGCTCAGGCCATGTTCGTGACCACCGGGGCCTTCCTCACCGGCTGGCTCTTCAACCACCAGTTCCCGGTCGGAGTCCTCGGCGTCCTGCCCGACGGCTACCTCCACGAGATCCCGATCGTCGTGCTCTCCGCCGTGGTCGCCGGGTCGGTCGGCGCCCTCATCGCGTTGCCGATCCGCCGCCTCGGTGCCCTGGCACTGGCGCTGGCGACCCTCTCCCTGGCGTTCGTCGCCGACCTGCTGGTGTTCAAGGTCGACGCGATCCGCAATACCACCGCCGGGTGGACGGTCACGGCGGGGTCGCTCGGACCGGTGGACTTCTCGGACCAGCGCGTCATGTTCGTCGCGGTACTCGTCCTCTTCGGCGGACTCACCTGGACGATCACGAACCTGCAGCACTCGGCGTCTGGCCGGGTGATCTACGCGGCACGCAGCTCGGACATCGCCGCCCGCACGGTCGGCCTGGCTCCGGACCGGACACGGGTCCTCACGTTCGCCTTCTCGGCGGCGATCGCCGGGCTCGGCGGGTCGCTCTACGTTCTCCAGGCCGGCTCGTTCACCGACAGCACCACGCCGCCGATCGCCGGGCTGATCTGGCTCGTCACGATCGCGACCCTGGGGGTACGGCGCCCGGCGGGCGCGCTGCTGGCCGGATTCCTCACCGCGGCCGGGAGCGAGTTGCTCGTGGCGCTGTTCGGCTGGACCGAGGGCGCGGAGTCGTTCGTCGGGGATCCCGAGTTCCTCGCGGCCCTGCTGGGTCTGGGCGCCATCGGACTGGCGCAGAACCCGGACGGCGCGCTCGCGCTCAGCGGCGCCCACCGACGCGAACGCAAGGCACGCCGGGAGCGGCGGTTGCGGCCGGCCACCACGGATGAGGTGGCCGCATCGGTGTCGCTCTCCGACCCTCCGCGGACGCCGCCCACGCTCGCGGCGGCGCCCGTCTCGCCCGCACCGGCGGGGACCACCGGGCCGGTTCCGGAGCCGGGAGCCGCGGCACCCGCACTGCGGCTGCACGACGTCCACGCCGGCTACGACGGGCGCGAGGTCTTGCACGGCGTCGACCTGACGCTCACCGCGGGACGCGTCGTCGCGCTGGTCGGGCCGAACGGCGTCGGCAAGACCACGCTCTGCAACGTCGCCGGAGGCCTCGTCGTGCCGACGTCCGGCGCGATCGACGTCGCGGGCTCCGACGTCACCGGCGAGCCGGCCTTCCGCCGCAGCGCGCGGGGCATCTTCGTCGCCCCCGAGGGGCGGGGCATCTTCCCCGGCCTCACCGTCGAGGAGAACCTGGCGATCCGGATGCGTAGCGCGGAGCTTCGGACGGCCGCCTACGACCGGCTCCCGGCGCTCCGGAACCGCCGCGGGGTCCGCGCCGGCGCGCTCTCCGGCGGCGAACAGCAGATGCTGGCGCTGGCGCCAGCGCTGGTCAGCCCGCCGTCCGTGCTCCTCGCGGACGAACCGACGCTCGGCCTCGCACCGAAGGTGGCCGAGCAGATCTTCGCGGCCATCGTCGAGCTGCGGGAGCAGGGCACCGCGATCCTCCTGATCCAGGAGCGGGCCGCCGAGGCCCTCCGGCTGGCGGACGAGGTCGTGCTGATGGCGCCCGGCCGCGTCGTCTGGACCGGTCCTCGCTCGGAGATCGACCTCGACCGGATCGCCGAGGACTACCTGGCGGTCCGCGCTGCCACGGTGACCCCCACGAATCCCGTGCCCGCCGAGTGAAACCCCCGTACATCGAACAAGGGAGTCCGATGGCACCGACACGCACGATGGCACCCAGCGGAAGATGGCGCCGAGCCGGAGGGCGCGCGCTGTGCGCCGCCGTCACCGTGGCGGCCGTACTGGCCGGCTGCACCTCGACCTCCACCGACGGTCGCCGCGACACCGACAAGGCGGTCGTCGGCGACGACTCGGCCGGCCTGAGCGACACCGAGATCCACGTCGGTGTGGTGGTGGGCAACAAGCAGTTCGCCGACGCGGCCGTCGGTATCCAGGCCCGGTTCCAGCAGGCCAACGACGCCGGCGGGGTCCACGGCCGGAAGATCGTCGTCGACAAGGTCGCCGACGACGGCGGGACCGCCGCCTCCGCGGTCACCGCGGTACGGTCGCTGGTCCAGCAGGACGGGGTCTTCGCGCTGGTGACGACGTCGAGCTTCCTCGCGAACACCAAGCCGTTCATCGAACAGCAGGGGGTGCCGACGTTCGGATTCGGATTCGACGACGCCTGGTGCAACAGCGACTACACGTTCGCCTACAACGGCTGCCCCGCGGGCACCACGGCGCACACCTCGAACATCGCCCACTTCGTCGGCCAGCTCTTCCCGGACAAGACCGTCAAGGGCCACACGATCGCGGTCGTCGGCGACGACGGCGCGTCGTCGATGCGGACCGCACGCCTCTACGCGAGCGTCATCAAGGCCCAGGGCGGCAACCTCGTCCTGACGCAGAACACGATGCCGGGAGCGACGTCTGCGCCGGTCTCGGACTACACCCCGTACGCCACCGAGGTGATGCGCAGCGCCGGCGGCAAAGCGCCCGAGTACGTCATGACGATCACAACGGCGCAGAACACGCTCGGTATGACCAAGGCGCTGCTCGGCGCCGGCTACCGCGGCATCCGCCAGGACTTCACGATGTACGACCCGCGCCTGGTCCGGGCGGCGGCCGGTGGCAACGAGCTGATGTCGATGCAGCCGTGGGAGGTCGACACGCCCCGGATGAAGGAGTCGATCGCGGCGATCCGGGCCGTGAAGGCGGATCAGCGGCTGACGCTTCCGCTCGGGTACGGCTACTGGTCGGCCGACATGTTCGTGAAGATGCTGGAGAAGGCCGGTAAGGACCTGTCCCGCAGTTCACTGGTGACGATGCTCAACGACGACTTCAGCATGGTCGACGGTGAAGGGGTCGGGAAGCTGGAGTTCCCGCGGATGCACGGCGAGTCGGCCGGCTGCCTCGCCTGGGTCAGCAGCGACGGGAAGAAGTACACGGTGCGGGCGAAGCTGTCCTGCGTCGAGCTGATCGACAACCCCG
Organism: Cryptosporangium minutisporangium; assembly: GCF_039536245.1. Taxonomy (NCBI): domain Bacteria; kingdom Bacillati; phylum Actinomycetota; class Actinomycetes; order Cryptosporangiales; family Cryptosporangiaceae; genus Cryptosporangium; species Cryptosporangium minutisporangium. The sequence goes on from NZ_BAAAYN010000024.1 coordinate 131,466, forward strand.
TGGCCTGAGCGACGCGACGCCCGGGGGGGANGCCCGGCGTGCGGTACCAGCCGCGGCGAGCAGGGACCACCCGATCGGTGCCGAGGGCCCTGACCGGGACGGGCCCGACCGTCGGCGGCCGCCCGGTGTACCGTCCCGTTGGGTGCGCTTGGCTCGGGAGGTAATCGGATGACAGGGGCACGCCTCGCGGAGCGGCTCCAGTTGGGTGACGCGGCGGTGGGTGCATGACGGCCGCGGTCAACGAGTTCGACCACCCGGCGCTGTTCTACCGCGACGACGAGGAGTACCTGGCCGGCACCGTGCCGTTCATCCGCGAAGGGCTCGCCGCCGGGGAACCCGTCGCGGTAGCCGTTCCCGGACCGAACCTGCACCTGATCCGGGACGCCCTCGGCGCCGACGCCGAGCAGGTGCTGCTGCGCGACATGACGGTGGTCGGCCGCAATCCGGGCCGCATCATCCCCGCGGTGCTGCTCGCCTTCGCGAACACCCACCCCGGGCGGCGCGTGCGCCTGATCGGCGAACCGATCTGGGCCGGCCGCAGCCCGTCGGAGTACCCCGCCTGCGCCCAGCACGAGGCTCTGATCAACGCCGCCTTCACCGATCGGTCCGCGACGATCCTCTGCCCGTACGACACCGGGTCGCTGGATCCGGCGTGGGTCGAGGACGCGTACCGGACGCACCCGGTTCTGCTCGAGGCCGGTCTCCGCTTCGACAGCGCCGAGTACGCCGATCCGCTCGCGGTCGCGGCGAGCTTCAATCAGCCGCTGTCCGACCCACCCGCCGACGCCGCGACGCTCACCGTCGGTCTGCAGGCCCTGGCGGCCGTGCGTCGCTTCGTCACCGAGCACGCCCAGCGCGCGGGCCTACCGGACGAGCGGATCGTCGATCTCACGATCGTGATCACGGAACTCGCCGAGAACGCCGTCGAACACGGCGGCGGCACCGGCCATCTCGCGGTCTGGGCCGACGGCGAGGATCTGATCTGCCAGCTGACCGACCGTGGGTACCTCGCCGACCCGCTCGCCGGGCGGATCCCGGTCACCGACCACACCCGCCAGGGGGGCCGCGGGCTCCTGCTGATCAACCAACTCAGCGACCTCGTTCGCGTGCACACCACGCCGGTCGGCACGAGCACCCGGATCTACCTGAGCCGTCAGTCGGTCACCGAATCCGTGTAGCCGGTCGACTCCGGGACAGCCTGACTGACCTCTTTGTCCTGTGAACCAAGCGGGATCATTCTCGCACTCTGGTTGTCTCCTTTCACTCTAAGTCCGTGATTTCGCTCTCAGCACACGCTTACCCTGTCGCAGTGAACTCCCGTGCCGCTCTGACTGCTTTGGGTGCTTCCGCGTTCGTCTACGTCACCGCCGAAGCCGTTCCGGTGGGACTGCTCCCGGAGATCGCGTCCGACATGTCGGTCAGCGAGGCGGATATCGGTTTGTTGCTGACGAGTTACGCAGCGGTTGCGGCGCTGACGTCGGTCCCCCTGACCGCGGTGACGATGCGCGTCCCGCGACGGCGGTTGATCGCCTGCACCATCGCGGCGTTCGCGGTCTCGCAGCTGGCGGCCGCGTTCGCTCCGACGTTCGTGCTGCTGGTCATGGCGCGGATGATGTGCGCGCTGGTGCACGGGATGTTCTGGGCGACGATCGCGCCGGTCGCCGCCCGCCTGGTCGCGCCGGAGCACCGCGGCCGGGCGACCGCGCGGGTCTTCCTCGGCAACTCGCTCGCCATCGTCCTGGGTGTACCGCTCGGCACCGCGCTCGGTCAGTGGTTCGGCTGGCGGCTCGTGCTGGTGGGTCTCGCGGTGGGCGGTGCGGCCTGCGTCGCGGCGGTGCTCTTCCTGCTACCGGCCTTGCCGCCGCTGCCGGCCGACGTCGCCACACCGGCCGGACAGCGGCTGCGCAACGCCGTGCTGGTCCTGCGCTCGGGGCCGCTCGTCGCGGTCTGCAGCGTCACCGCCGTCCTGATGACCGGCGTGTTCTCCGCCTACACCTTCCTCGCGCCCCTGGTCCGGCGCGACGCCGGCCTGGAAGGCCCGGCGTTGAGCGTGCTGCTGCTCGGGTTCGGCGCCGCCGGTCTGGTCGGCACCTGGCTCATCGGACGCTGGATCGATCGGTACCCCGGGCTCCTGCTGAGCGTGCTGATCACGGTGATCATCGCCGCGCTGGCTCTGCTCGCACCGGCGCTGGGACCGGTGCCGACGGTCATCGCGGTGCTCGCGTGGGGTGCGGCGATGACGGCCGCGCCGATCGTCCTGCAGGCCGCGGTGCTCCGCGTCGCACCGCACGCCGCGGACGCGGGGTCAGCGGTCTACGTCGTGGCGTTCCAGATCGGCATCGGCGGTGGATCGCTGTTGGGAGAGCGGATCGTCCGCGCGGACCGGCTCGAGGCGCTGCCGTTGGTCGCCCTGGTGCTCGCCGCGGTGGCGTGGGTGATCGTGCGGGCGTCCCGCAGGGCCTTCCCGCTGCGGCTGGCGACCCAACCGGCGACGGCCGCGCCCACCCCCGCACCGCCCGCAACTGCCCCGGCGGCGCCCGCGCCGACCCCGGCAACGCCCGCGCCGGCCGCAGGCGGCCACTGGGTTCACGGCCGCCACTTCGCTGAACCGTCGAACACCCCGGCCTTCAACTGGTTCCAGAAGCCGTCGCAGGCCGTCAGCGGTGACGCTCGTCGGCAGCCGCCGGAGCAACGCCTCCCGGCTCCTCCACTCGACCGACGTGGTCTCACCCAGCCGCGGAACCCCTTGTGGTGGCTGCCGGAGGAGATCGGCGACACGACCGTGCACAGTGGAGCCCCGACTGGGAACTCCACCGCGCACGGTCCGCGCTCAGCGCCGCGCCCGCCGTTTGAACAGGCGGACGACCAGGGCCAGCGCCACCACCACGGCGAGCGCCGGTTTCCAGTAGGACCGGATCACGACCGGTAGGACGGTCGCCCCGAGGTCGAGCGCCTCCGGCTGCGACGGCTGCGCGGGCCGGTCCACCCGACCCTGCGCTGGCGTCGACGCCGGTGCGACCGCGGGCGTCCCGGCTCCCGCCGATGGCGCGGCCGGCTCGGTGGCCGGCGCATCGACCCCGGCCGGCGAACCAGTTCCCGCCAACGGCGTCGGGGTGGTGTCGGCGACCTCCGCCGGCCCCAGCTGCTGCTCCAGGCAGGCCACGAACTGTCCGAGCAGCTTGTCGGAGACCTCCTGGATCAGCCCACGCCCGAACTGGGCCGGTTTCCCGGTGACGTGGAGGTCGGTCACCACCTCGACGTCGGTCCCACCGCCGTCGGCCTCGGTCATCGTCACGGTCGCGGAGGCCGCCGCCGTTCCGTTGCCGCGTTTGTCCCGCCCCTTGGCCTCGACGACGAGCCGGTGCGCGCTCTCGTCCCGTCCGGTGAACGTGCCGGTGCCGTTGTAGACCAGCGCGATCGGCCCCAGCTTCACCTTGCAGGAGCCGGTGAACTCGTCGCCGTCCACCGAGGTGACCTGAGCCCCGGGGAAACAGCCGGCCAGCCCGGCGACGTCCTGGAACCGGACCCAGGTCTCGTCGACTCCGGCGGGGACGCGGAACTGATGGGTCAGATCCATCCGCTCACGCCCCTGCGGCCGCGAGCACGGCCCGTCGGGTGAGCACGCGCGCCAGGTGCTGCCGGTACTCGGCGTCGCCGTTCAGGTCCGACGGCGGGCTGGTGCCCTCGGCGGCCCGCGCGGCCGCCGGGGCGACCGCGTCGACCGCCGCCGGGACACCGGCGAGCGCGGTCTCGGTAGCGCGGGCTCGCAGCGGGGTCGAGCCCATGTTGGCGAGCCCGATCTTCGCCTCGGCGATGACGCCGCCCTCGGTGCGCACGGTCGCGGCGACGGCGACGATCGGCCACTGGTGGGCGATCCGGACGAACTTGGCGTGGTGCGCTCCCCAGCCGGTGTGCTTGGGAATCCGCACCTCGGTGAGGATCTCGTCGTCGCCGATCGCGGTCTCGAACAGCCCGACGAAGAACTCGTCGGCCGCAACGGTCCGGGTCCCGCCGGGCCCGGTGACGACGAACTGGCCGCCCAGCGCCAGCACCGGCGCGCCCAGGTCACCGGCCGGGTCGGCGTGGGCCAGCGCCCCACCGAACGTGCCACGGTGCCGGATCTGCGCGTCGGCGAGGTGCTCGACCGCCTTGGCGATCAGCGTCGCGTGCTCGGCCACCAGCGGGTCGGAGCCGACCACCGAATGTTCGGTCATCGCGCCGATCACGATCGCGTCGCCCTCGTCGCGGATGCCGCGCAGCGCGTCGATCCGGCCGAGGTCGATCACCACCTCGGGGGCGTTGAGCCGCATCCGCAGCACCGGCAGCAGGCTCTGGCCGCCGGCCAGGAGCTTGGCGTCGTCGCCGTGCTGGGACAGGGCCGCGACGGCTTCACCGATCGTGGTCGGGGCCAGGTAGTCGAACTGTGCGGGGATCACTGGCCAGTCCCTTCCGTGCTGTCGGTGCCGGGCTGCTCGGTATCACCGTGCTGGCCTGGTTCGCCTTCGGCAAAGTGGGGCATCGCCGCCCCCTGCGTGGGCGTGTGCGCCGAAGCCCCCTGGACCGCCTTCCACACCCGCTCCGGTGTGCAGGGCATCTGGATGTCGTGCACGCCGAGGTGGCGGACCGCGTCGACCACCGCGTTGACGACGGCGGGCGTCGAGGCGATCGTCCCGGCCTCACCGACGCCCTTGGTCCCCAGCGTGTTGCTGGTCGCGGGCGTCGTCGTGTGGTCGACGTCGAAGCTGATCGTGTCGGCCGCGGTGGGGAGCAGATAGTCCACGAGCGACCCGCTGACCAGGGTGCCGGACTCGTCGTACACGGCCTCTTCCCAGAGCGCCTGGGCGATGCCCTGCACCAGCCCACCGTGCACCTGGCCGGCGACGATCAGCGGGTTGATGACGTTGCCGATGTCGTCGCACGCCACGTACTTGCGCATCGTCAGCTCCCCGGTCTCGGTGTCCACCTCCATCGCGCACAGGTGGGTGCCGTGGGGGAAGCTGAAGTTGACCGGGTCGAACGTCGCGTCGCAGTCGAGCGAGGGCTCCACACCGTCCGGCATGTTGTGCGCGGTGAACGTCGCCAGCGCCACCTCGCCGATGCCGAGCCCCTGGTCGGTTCCCCTGACCTGGAACCGGCCACCGCTGAACTCCAGGTCCTCGACGGAGGCCTCGAGCAGGTGCGCGGCGATGACCTTCGCCTTCTCGACCACCTTGTCCGCGGCCCGGACGACGGCTTCACCACCGACGACCAGCGACCGCGAACCGTAGGTGTCCATGCCCTTGGCGGAGATCTGGGTGTCGCCGTGCAGCACCTCGACGTCCTCGAACGGGACGCCGAGCCGGTCCGCGACGATCTGGCTGAAGGCCGTCTCGTGCCCCTGGCCGTGTGGTGTCACACCGGTGACCACCTCGACCTTGCCGGTGGGGAGCATCCGGACGGTCGCGTGCTCCCAGCCGCCTGCGCCGTAGTCGAGCGAGCCCAGCACGCGGGACGGCGCGAGCCCGCACATCTCGGTGAACGTCGAGACGCCGATGCCGAGCTGGACCGGGTCGCCTGCCTCGCGCCGCTTCCGCTGCTCGGCTCGCAGCTCCTCGTAGTCGAACATCTCCTTGGCGCGAGCCGTCGCCGCCTCGTAGTTGCCCGAGTCGTAGGTGAGCCCGGCCACGGTGGTGAACGGGAACTGCTCGTGGGTGATCCAGTTCCGCTCCCGGATCACCAGCGGGTCCACGCCGACCTCGGCGGCGAGCTCGTCCATGATCCGCTCGATCGCGAACGTGGCCTCCGGCCGGCCGGCGCCGCGGTAGGCGTCGGTCCAGGTCTTGTTGGTCAGGACCGTCTGGCAGGCGAAGTGGTAGGCGGGGAACCGGTAGATCGCGTTGAACATGAACGCCCCGAGCACCGGGACGCCGCCGCCGACCAGCGCCACGTACGCGCCGAGGTCGGCGAGCAGCTCCACCTTCAGGCCGGTGACGGTCCCGTTCCGGTCGGCCGCGAGCGTCAGTTTCTGCCACTGGTCGCGCCCGTGGTGCGCGGAGACCAGCGACTCCGAGCGGGTCTCGGTGTACTTCACCGGCTTGCCGAGACGCCGGGCGAGGAGGAAGGCGATGAACTCCTCCGGCGTCGTCTGGAGCTTGCCGCCGAAACCGCCGCCGACGTCCGGCGCGATCACCCGGATCTTGGACTCCGCGACGCCGGTGACCGCGGCGAGCAGGAACCGCAGGATGTGCGGGATCTGGGTGGCCGACCACATCGTGATCTGCTCACCGGTCGGGTCGACGACGACCGAGCGCGGCTCCATGAACGCGGGGATCAGCCGCTGCTGGCGGTACTCGCGCTCGAGCACGATCCCGCCGCCGCGGGCCGTGGCGATCGCCGCCTCCACGTCACCGCCGGTCCCGGCCTCGGCGGAGTCGAACGTCCACAGCGCCGATTTGTTGGTGCCCAGCTCGGGGTGGGCCAGCGCGCCACCGTTCTCCGGCGTCGCGGCGGCGGCCTCCTTCAGGTCCAGTGCAGCCGGGAGCTCCTCGTACTCGACCTCCACCAGTTCGGCGGCGTCGCGCGCCTCCGCGGCGGTCCGCGCGGCCACCACGGCCACGATCTCACCGGCGAACGTGGCCCGGTCCACAGCGATCGGCGGGTGCACCGGGGTGGCCTGGTCGGGGGTGATCGGCCAGGCGTTGGGCAGGCCGCCCTGCTCCTCTTCGACGTCTCGCCCGGTGATCACCGCGACGACGTTGGGCGCCTCGGCGACGGCGGAGGTGTCGATGCTGACGATGCGCGCGTGCGCGTACGGGCTGCGGACCATCGCCAGGTGCAGCATGCCGGGGAGGGTGATGTTGTCGGTCCAGCGGGTGCGGCCGGTGATCAGCCGCTGGTCTTCCTTGCGCCGCCGGTCGCGGCCGATCTCGGCGGCGAGTGCGTCGGGGCGGTCGTCGACGGCGGTCACTGCTGACCTCCCACCGGGTCGCCCGAGTGCTGGGCGGCGTACTGCACGGCCCGGACGATGTTGTGGTAGCCGGTGCAGCGGCAGAGGTTCCCCTCCAGCCCGAGGCGAATCTCCTCCTCGGTCGGCCGGGGGTTCTCTTTCAGCAGGTCCACCGATTGCATGATCATCCCCGGCGTGCAGAAGCCGCACTGCAGGCCGTGGCATTCACGGAACGCCTCCTGGACGGGGTGGAGGCTGCCGTTGCTGGCGAGGCCCTCGATCGTGGTCACCTCGGCACCGTCGGCCTGGACCGCCAGTACGTTGCACGACTTCACGCTGCGGCCGTTGAGGTGAACCGTGCACGCGCCACAGTTGCTGGTGTCGCAGCCGATGACGGTGCCGGTCTTGCCCAGCCGTTCGCGGAGGTAGTGCACCAGCAACATGCGCGGTTCGACGTCGTCGGTGACGGTCGCACCGTCGACTTTGAGGCTGATTCGAGTCATGGGGGAGCTCCATCGTCCTTCAGCCGGATGTGAGTCAGCTCACCCTAGGCACCGCGCGGTTGGCGGAAGGTTGGACACGCGGCCGGCTAACGCCCGGCGACCGCCAGCCGGGCTTTGAGCAGCGGAATCGCCGGATGCGGACCGCCGCCGCTGCCGGCGCGGTGGAGCCGCGCGAGGCAGGCTTCGACGACTTCGCGGTCGTAGGGCGCGAGGTCCTGGCTGTAGCGCAGCACCGCGTCCGGCTGCGGGTCCGCGAGCAGGGCCTCGCGCAGCGCGACCGCGACGTAGTCGGCGAGCTCGCTCAGCGCCGGGGAGTTCGTGCCGGGCAGCAGGTCGCCGCCGTAGGCGTCGACCGCCGCCGCGACGTGGCCGCCGCGGATCAGCGCGAGCACGTGCTGGACGTCGGTGGCGACGGGCATCAGCAGCCGGTACGGCCGGGACGACAGCTGGCCGCCGAGCGCCTGGCGCAAGTGGCTGACCTCGGCCTTGAGGGTGGAGAACGTGATCGCCTGGTCGCCGTAGACCATCGCGTGCAGCTGCTCGAGTGACAGCCCCTCCGGGTGCAGGGCCAGCAGCGCGAGCACCTCGGTCTGACGCCGGCTGAGCAGCAGCCGGTAGCCGTCGAGCCGGGCCTCCGCGGTGCCCAGCAGCGTCATCACCAGACCCGGGTCGGCGGTCTGCTCCGGCTGCGCGGACGGATGCTCGGTCGAGAACGGGATCGCGGTCTCGATCAGCCGAGCCATCACCCGTGCGGTGGCCAGCCCGATCGGATGCGTGCGGTCCCACGACGTGGACAGGTCGAGGACGCCGAGCTTCCGGCCGGACACCGGGTCGTGCACCGGCGCCGCCCAGCACACCCAGTTGGCGACGATCCGGGCGTAGTGCTCGGCGCTGAACACCATCGAAGGTGCGTCCAAGCGGTTGGCCAGGTCGAGGGCGTTGGTGCCGACAGACTCGTCGTCCCAGCGTCCGCCGGGCAGGAAACCCACCCTCTCGGCCCGGTTCCGCATCACCCGGCCGCCGTAGGTCCAGAGAATCCGGGTGTCGGCGTCGGTCACCGCGATCACCAGGTCGCCGTCCTCCGCGGTCCGGCGCAGCTCACCTTCGACGGCCTCGACCGCGGTCTGCAGCGGAGTGTCCTTCCAGACCGCGACGGTCTCGGACTCGTCGGCCATCGGCGCGGCCTCGACGTCGGTGGAGACGTGAGCTTCGCGGGAGCGCCCCCAGCTGGTGAGGATCTCCGGGCGTACCTGGGCCGCCACGTCTCCGTGTTCGGTGAACAACGCCCAGGCGCGCACGGCCTGCACCCTGCGCGCCTGTAAGTCGCCGTCGGCCATCCGGAACTCCGTTGTCCCTGCGATCGCGAGTCAACGTGACGTTAACACCGAAGGGTGACGCCGGGCGCAGCTATGCGCGCGCGATCACCTCGGTCAGTTCCGCGAACGCGGCGAGCGAATGGCCCGCCACGAAATCGTCCACAGAGGGCAGAACCGCCCGGATGCCGACCTGGACGGGTTCGTAACCGGACTTGCCCCGATGGGGGTTGACCCAGACGACGCGGTGCGCGATGCGGTGCAAGCGCGCCATCTGCTCGCCGAGCAGCGCGGCGTCACCCCGCTCCCAGCCGTCGGAGAACACGACGACGACCGCGCCGCGGGCCAGTCCGCGCCGGCCCCAGCGGTCCAGGAACACTTTGAGCGTCTCACCGAGCCGGGTGCCGCCGGACCAGTCCGGCACGGTCTGTCCCGCCGCGACGAGCGCCCGCTCGGGGTCGCGGGCGCTCAGGGCGCGGGTCAGGCGGGTGAGTCGGGTGCCGAGCGCGAACGTCTCCACGCCGGTCGTTCCCCTGCCCCGTGCGCCCTGCCCGATGCGGTGGGCCAGCCTCAGCAACGCGTCCGCGTACGAGCTCATCGAGCCGGACACATCGACCAGCAGCACCACCGGACGCGGCCGCTGGGTGTGGCGGCGCCACTCGAGCGCCGCGGGCTCGCCCATCCGGCGGAGGCTGGCGCGCATGGTCCGAGAGGCGTCCAGTGTTCCTCGTCGCCAGGGCCGCTGGCGTCCGGACCGGCGCTGCGGCAGCCGCACCGACAACGTCCCGAACAGGGCAGCGAGCCGCGCCTTCTCGTTCGCGGTCAGGGTGGCGATGTCGCGGTGCCGGAGCACCTCGGCCGCGCTCGCCCTCGCCTGCACGACGTCCTCGTCCGCGTCGCCGCTACCGCCGGTCTCCGACTCGGGCAGGATCGACGACGTCGTCTGGAGCGAGGGCGGCGACGACAGACGACGACGTGCGGGCCCGGCGCGGTGATCGAAGTACGCCTCGTAGACCTGGTCGTACCGATCCAGATCGGCCGGGGAGCCGCAGAGCGTCGCCTGGCCCGCGTGGTAGGCGGCCGTCGCGTCGTCCAGCCCGGCCATCGCCGCCGCTTCGAGGTAGGCCTGGGCACGGTCGTGGGTGACCGACACACCGGCCGCGCGGAGGGCGACCGTGAAGCCGAGCAGGATCTCCTCCGCCTCGCGCACCGGTTCGCTCGTGGCCGCGCGGTCGACCGACTCTGCGATCCAGGAGCTTTCGGTCACGACGTGAGGATCCGGTCCAGGGCGTGCCGTACCTTCTCGGCGTCCTCCCGGTACTTGACCAGCGCACCGACGGTGCGCGCCGACGACTCCAGGTCGAGCCGCGCGACACCGAGCATGTGCAGGGCACGGGCCCAGTCGAGCGTCTCGGCTACGCCGGGCGGCTTCTGCAGGTCGACGTCGCGGAGCGCCTGCACCACGGTGACGACTTGCCGGTTCAGCTCGGCCGAGACCTCGGGGGCTCGCGAGCGGACGATCTCGATCTCCCGCTCCAGCCCGGGGTGGTCGATCCAGTGGTAGAGACAGCGCCGCTTCAGGGCGTCGTGCAGCTCGCGGGTGCGGTTGGAGGTGAGCAGCACGATCGGCGGCACCGCGGCGGAGACCGTGCCGAATTCCGGGATCGTCACCTGGTAGGTCGAGAGCACTTCGAGCAGGAACGCCTCGAATTCGTCGTCGGCGCGGTCGATCTCGTCGACGAGCAGGACCGCGGGCGCCTCCCGGAGCGCGGCCAGCACCGGCCGGGCCAGCAGGAAGCGCTCGTCGTAGAGGGACTTCTCGGCCTGCTCGGCGTCGACGCCGCCGGAGGCCTCCAGCGCCCTCAGGTGCAGGATCTGCCGGGCGAAGTCCCAGTCGTAGAGCGCCTGCGTGGCGTCGATGCCCTCGTAGCACTGCAGCCGGATCAACGGCAGGGCCATGGTCTGCGCGATCGCCTCGGCCAACGCGGTCTTGCCGGTACCGGGCTCGCCCTCCAGCAGCAGCGGGCGTCGCATCCCGAGCGCGAGGTAGGTCACCGTGGCCAGTGCGTCGTCACAGAGGTAGCCGGTCTCGCCGAGGCGTGCGGCGATGTCGGCAGCGGAACGGAACTCCATTCGACGAGGCTACGCACACCCTCGTTGGCCCGCGGTTGGGACCGCCCTTGCACGGCCCGCCTGGACGAAGCGTCCAGCCCCTGGATAGTCTGTCCAGCGTGACGCCTTCCTGGCTGGCGCCGTACGCACCGGTGTGCGCGGCGATCGCGGCCCTCCTCGACCCGCACGGCGAGGTCGCCGTCCACGACTTGGCCACCGAGCGGATCGCCGCGCTGTGGAACCCCCTCTCCGGACGCGCGATCGGCGACGACTCCCTGCTCGACGAACTGCCGGTCGCGCCCGGCGACGCCCCGGTGATCGGCCCCTACGAGAAGGTGCTGCCGGACGGACGGCGCTGCACCTCGGTCAGTGCGGTGCTGCGCGACACGGCCGGTGAGCCGCGGGCGCTGCTCTGCGTCAACCTCGACCGTTCCGACCTCGACCGGATCGCCGCGCTGTCCGGCGCGCTGTTCGCCGCCACGCAGCCCCGCCCACCGGCCCTGTTCGACCGCGATTGGCGCGAGCAGATCGCGCTGCGTGTCCACGAGTTCCGCCGCACCCACCCGGAGCCACTCGACCGCGACGCCCGCCGGGACTTGATCGCCCAGCTGGACCGCGAAGGGCTGTTCGCGGTCCGGCGCTCCGCCGACCTGGCCGCCGAGGCGCTCGGCGTGTCCCGGGCCACCGTGTACGCACTGCTCAAGGAGGTCCGCGCGTGAGAATGCCCGATTTCAAGCTCGAAGCGCACTTCTCCCGCTGGGAGTTCGCCGCCCGCTATCACCTGACCGCGTCGGACGCCCAGACGCTCACCGTCGGTGAACTGCTCGCGCTCGGTACCGACGCCGACCGCGAGCGGTTCATGGCGCTCCCCCTCGGTTACGTCGAGACGTGGGGCACCGACGAGCTGCGCGCGGCGATCGCCGGCACGTACACCCGGTGCGCGCCCGACGACGTGCTGGCGTTCGCCGGCGCCGAGGAAGCCCTGTTCTGGCTGATGCAGGTGCTGGTCGGTCCGGGCGACCACGCGGTGGTCACGGTCCCGAACTACCAGGCGATGGAGACCGTGCCGCTGGTGGCGGGTGCCGAGGTGACCGGCGTCCTGCTCGACGAGCACGACGGGTGGCGGCTGGACCTGGACGCCGTCCGCGCCGCCCTGCGTCCGAACACCCGGGTGGTCGCGGTCAACTTCCCGAACAACCCCACCGGCGCGATGCCCGACGCGGCCACCTGGCAGGCCCTGGTGGAGCTCTGCGCCGAGCACGGGGCGCGGCTGGTCTCCGACGAGGTGTACCGCGGCGTCGAGCTCGACCCCTCGCTGCGGCTTCCCCAGGCCGCCGACCTCAGCCCGACCGCGGTCTCGCTCAACGTTCTGTCGAAGTCCTACGGGCTGCCCGGCCTGCGCATCGGCTGGGTCGCCTGCCGCGACCACGCCCTCCTGGAGACGCTGGAACGGCACAAGCACTACACGTCGATCTGCAACGCCGGGCCGAGTGAGCTGCTGGCCGCGGTCGCGCTCCGAGCCGGCGAGACCGTCCGAGCCCGCAACCGCGCGATCATCGCGGAGAACCTGCCGCAGTTCGACGCGTTCTTCGCCGCGCACGCCGACCGGTTCGACTGGGCACGCCCGGACGGGGGCTGCGTGGCCTTTCCCCGCTACCGCGGCCCGGACGGCGTCGAAACGTTCTGCCGGGAGCTGGTCGAGACCACCGGAGTGCTGCTGCTGCCGGCGTCGGTCTACGCCTCCGCGCTGGCTCCGGTCCCCGCCGATCGCTTCCGCATCGGGGTCGGCCGCCGCGATCCCGGTCCCGCCCTGGAGGCGTTCGACGCGTTCCTCCGACGCTAGGCAGGCCCAGCTGCGGCGGGACGGACCGATGGTGCGGGTGTGTCGATAATGGCCCATGCGGCGACTCCTCCTCCTCGGTCTGGTCGTGCTCACGGCGCTGGTGAACGGATGCACGTCCGGCGGGAAGGACGACCCCGGCGACGAGAGCAACGCGCTCGTACGTGCGCTGGAGCGGATTTCGGCGAGCGACACGACCCGGCAGCAGATCACGTTCGACGACACCGCCGCGCTCACCGAACTGAGCGACGACGCCGACCCGGCCGTCGGGTTCGGAGGCCTCGTACTGGCCGGATCGCCGGCACTGTCCGGGGACCTCAAGACCGTCGAGAAGACCACGGGGCTGCGGCCCCGCTCGGCCTCGTTCACGATCAGCGCCGGGCGGACCCCGGCCGTCGTCGCCGTCGTCGCCGGCGGGCAGAACGCGGACGACGTCGAGAAGACGTTGACCGCCTCCGGCTGGAAGGCCGACGGGGACCAACTGGTGGCGTCCCCGGACGGATCGGTCTCCGACGGCACCACGCTCCCGATCCACCTGGCGCGGGTGCGCGCCGACGGCAGCGACGTCGTCTACGCCGGGAACGGCGCCCGCGTGTCCGACGTCGGGCGGAGCGGCAGCGCACGGGCGGACGGCGACACGCTCGCCGACGACCGACGCGTCGCGGCGCTCGCCGACTGCCTGGGGGACGTCGTCGCGGCCACCTTCGTCGTCGGGCAGCAGCAGGGCAGCCCGACGATGGTGGCGGTCGGCGTCCGCCGGCCGAAGACCGGCGACGACACTCCGCGAGCGGTGACCTGCACCGCCTGGTCGACGTCCGCGGCGGCCGACGCGTACACCACCGACCTGCGCGACGCCCTGGCGCGCGGCACCACCGCGAGTAGCAGGCGGCCCTACGCCGAGCTGCTGAAGTCCGCGACCGTGCAGGAGATCGGCGGCGACGAGCACGTCGTCGGATGGCAGGCCGAAACACCGACGAGCGCCGTGCTGATCCTGCAGATGGCCTGGCGCAACGAGCTGCCTGCTCTCGTCGCCTGAGCGAGCGTCAGTGGTCGAGCCGTCCGCGCTTGACGAGCTGGGCCGCGATCACGTTGCGCTGGATCTCGTTGGTGCCCTCACCGACGATCATCAGCGGCGCGTCCCGGAAGTACCGCTCGACGTCGAACTCGGTCGAGTAACCGTAACCACCGTGGATCCGCACCGCGTTCAGCGCGATCTCCATCGCGGTCTCCGACGCGAACAGCTTCGCCATCCCCGCCTCCAGGTCGCACCGCTCCCCGGACTGCGCCTTCTCGGCCGCGTACAGGATCAGCTGCCGGGCGGCGGTGAGCTTCGTCGCCATGTCGGCCAGGTAGTTCCCGATCGACTGGTGCTGCCAGATCGGCTTGCCGAACGACTCCCGCGTCTGGGCGTACCGCAGCGCGTCGTCGAACGCGGCTTGCCCGACGCCCAACGCGCGTGCCGCCACCTGGATCCGGCCCGTCTCGAGGCCCTTCATCATCTGGGCGAACCCGTGGCCGGGCTCCGCGCCCAGCACCGCGTCGGCCGGGACGCGCAGCCCGTCGAAGGTCAGCTCGCAGGCCTCCACGCCCTTGTACCCCAGCTTCGGCAGGTCCCTGCTGACGACGAGCCCCGGCCCGTGCTCCACCAGCAGCACGGAGATGCCCGTGTGTCTCGGCCGGGCGGCCGGGTCGGTCTTGCACAGCAGCGCGATCAGCCCGGAGCGTCGTGCGTTGGAGATCCAGGTCTTGGACCCGTCGATCACGTACTCGTCGCCCTCGCGCCGGGCGATCGTGGCCATGTTCTGCAGGTCCGACCCGCCGCCGGGTTCGGTGAGCGCCATCGTGGCCCGCAGCTCGCCGGTGGCCATCCGCGGGAGGTACCGGTCCCGCTGGTCCGGCGTGCCGTACTCCAGCAGTAGCTTGGCGACGACGGTGTGCCCGCCCATCGCGCCGGCGAGCGACATCCAGCCCCGGGCCAGTTCGGCGGTGACCAGCGCGTAGCAGGGCATGGTGACCGGTGCGTCACCCCACGGCTGCGGGATCGCCAGCCCGTAGATCCCGAGCTGCTTCATCTGCGCGACGAGGCCCTCGGGGTAGGTGTTCGCGTGCTCCAGCTCGCGGACGACCGGCCTGACCTCGCGGTCGACGAACTCGCGCACCGTGTCCACGATGGCGCGCTCCTCGGCGTCGAGCGCGCTCACCCGGTCTCCAGTTCGACGGTCGCGGTCAGCGAGGGTCCGGTGCCGACGGCCACCTCGACACGGTTCTCGGACGGGATTCCGACCGCGACGATGCGGGTGGGCACGAACATGGGGCGGAGGATCCGGTAGGAGAACCGGCCGACCCGGCGGTCCGGGGCGTTCCGGCGCGGCAGCTCCAGCGCCAGCAACGCCATCAGCGGCCCGTGCACGACCAGGTCCGGGTAGCCCTCGACCTCGGTCGCGTACGGCCGGTCGTAATGGATGCGGTGACCGTTGTAGGTCAGCGCGCTGAACCGGGCGAGCAGAACCGGATCGGTAGCGACCTCTAGCGTCCAGTCGCCCGCGGGCTCGTCGGCAGCCGGTCGGTTCGATGTCCGGCCGGGATCGCCCGAGCGGTAGACGATGTCCTGCTCCTCGACCGCCACCTGCCGACCGTCCACGGTGAGCTCGGACCGCACGGTCACGAACGCCAGCTCCCCGCTCCGGCCGGACTTCACCGCGACCTCCGACACCCGGGCCCGGGACGACAGGTTCGCGCCGTACTCGATCGGAGCCCGCTGCTCGAAGCGGCCCCCGGCCCACATCCGCCGTCGATCGGGTATCGGCGGCAGGAAGGCGCCCTCGGTCGGGTGCCCGTCGTCGCCGAGCGCGGACTGCGCCGGGTGGTCGAGCAGCGTGAACCAGTGCCACAGCGGAGGGAGTTGCCCGCCCGGCGTCGGATCGGCCACGTCGAGCAGGGCGGCGAACGCGGCGCTGGGCCACGGATCCACCCGCCGGGACACCTCGACGAGCTCCGGCTGCCAGTCCGCGACCGCACGCGCCAGCGCGCTCGTCCCGCCGCCACTCATCCGGCCAGCAGTTCCGCCACGGCGTCCACGGGCTCAGCCTAGACGCCGGCACCTGGCAAGAGCCCGTCAGCGCCGCAACCGGCACCGGCCGAGCCTCGTGTCGGGTTAGCGGCAAGGTATGGGCTACGGAGCGGAATCAAATTTAAGCTGTTGGTCCGAAACTCACACAGGCGCCCGGGGGAAGGGGTGCTCGTGACCCGCTCGGATCCACCAGTTCGCCGGCCCGGCCCGCCGCTGCCCGGCGCGTCCGACCGACCCCCGGCGAACGAGCGACGCCGGGATCACGAGCTGGCCGCCCTGCAACTGCTCGTCGTCGACGGCGTCCGGCTCTACCGGGAGGGCCTCGCGGTCGTACTGGCCCGGGAACACGGCGTGGGCCGGGTGCTCACCGCGCACGACGCCTGCTCGGCCGCCGACGAGCTGCGTGAGCACCAGCCGGACGTCGTCCTGATCAACGTCGCGGACGGCAACCACGATCTCGTCCGCGCCGTCCGGGCGTCGGCGCCGGACACCGCGATCGTCGTCGTCGGTGTGTCCGAGTCGGAGAAGGACGTCGTCGCCTGCGCCGAGGCGGGCGTCGCCGGATACCTGTTGCGCACCGAGCCGATGGAGCACCTGCTCCGGGTGATGCGGTCGGTGCTGGCCGGCGAGACGCTGTGCTCGCCCCGGACCACGGCGCTGCTGCTCCGCCGGGTCCAGGCGTTGGCGGCGCGGCAGGTACCGGGCCGGCGCGCGGTGCCGGCCCTCACCGCCCGCGAGGAGGATGTCCTCGATCTGCTCGATGTGGGCCTTTCGAACCAGGAGATCGGCGACCGGCTCGGCATCACGGTCCGCACGGTGAAGAACCACGTACACAACATCCTGGAGAAAGTCGGGGCTCGGCGCCGCGGCGAGGCGGTGGCGGCGTACCGCAGGAGTCGCGTCGTCGGTTCCGCGGATCCGGCGGGGCGCCGGACCTGACGGACGGCATGAGGTCCTAGTACCCGCGCCGACCCGGACCGGTCCCTCGGGTCCTTACCCGGCTCCGGCGCCGCCGTCACAGTGGACCGCGTGTCGATCCGGCTGGCGGTGTCCGAGCTTCCCTCGCTGCTCATGGACGTCGTCCGCGAGGCGTTCGCGGACCAGCCGGACGTCAGCGTCGAGTTCCTGCCGGACGGCGACCTCGGCGCCGCCGTCGACCATGCGCGGCCGGACGTCATGATCCTCGGTGCCGCCGAGTCGGACGCCCACTGGGACCTGCTCCTCGAGTATCCGCGCATGGCGGTCCTGACCCTCTCCCCCGATGCCAGGGACGCGTGGGTCTGCGAGCTCCAGCCGCACGCCCGCCCGCTCGGCGAGGTCTCGCTGGCCGGCCTGCGCACCGCCGTCCGCGAGGCGGCCGGCCGACACCGGAGGAGGTGACGGATGAGCTCGGGTGACGTGCTGTCCGGTTTCCTCTGGCGCGCCAGAGCGGGGATCCGCACCGAAGGACTTCCGCTCTTCGCCGGCCACGGCATGGCCGACCCCGCGTACCGGCCGCCGCGGCTGCCGTACATCTCGGTGGTCGGGCCGCTGACCGTCGAGCTCGAGCCCGACCGGGACCTGCCGCGATCGGTCCAGCTCGCGGTCCAGACCCCCGGATACCTGCCCGGCGCCCGCCGCGAACCGGCCGACCGCGTCCCCGCCTCCGGCCCGCTCGTGCTGCTGATCGACGGCGACGCGACCGGCAGCGTCGACCCGGACCTCGCCACCCTGACCGGCCAGTCGTTCGTCGCGGCCGGGGTGGGCGTCGCGGTGGCCACCGCACTCCAGCAGGCCGTCCGGACCGCGGATTTCCGGACGGACGGCGCGATCGTCACCGACCCGGCCCGCCGCGCCGAACTGGCCGCGGTGACCGTGCGCTGGGACGGCCGCGCGCAGCGCCTCGTGCTGTCGTCCGGACGTCGCGGTGTCCGCACCGGCGCGGAACTCGACCCACGGCCGAGCCGGGTCGAGATCCCGGCGCCCGCGGGCCCGATCGCGACCGCGCTCGGCCTCGCCGACGCCGTACCCGTCCCCGGACGACTGGTCCGGCACCGCCGCCCCGCCCCGGCCGCCGTGGCCGTCGACGTCCGGGTCGACCTCTGGGCCGGCTCGCAGCTCGACCTCGCGGCGACGCTCGACGCGTGGACCGGCCTCACCGCCACCCGCGGTCAGTTGCTGGAGCGGACCGCGCTCCCGGCCGAGGACATCCCGGCCGGCGCGGCCTCGATCCGCTTGCAGCCGGCCGGTGAGCCGGCGAGCCGCTCGACCCTGCTCCAGCTGGAGGCCGCCGAGGGTGGCGGGCTCGCCGACCGGGTCGCCGGTCGCCGACCCGCGCTGACCAGCGGCGCGACCGAGACGGCCACGGGTATCCGGCTGGTCGACGCCGGGACGGCCAGCCTGACGTTCTTCGAGGCTCCCCCGGTCCCGCTCGCCTGGCTACCCGAGCACCCGGCGCCGCACGGTTACGCGGCCACGTTCGGGCTGCGCACCGAGACCGGTGCGGTCGGCGAGCGGGCGCGGATCCTCACCGTGGAGGCGGACGGTGCTCCGGCGCTCAGCGTCGAGATCGAGTACCTCGCGCCGACCAACGGCGGGCCACCACCGGTGCGGCTGCGCGGTGACGCCCGGCGGGCCGACGGCACCGCGTAGGCGGCCGCCGCCGGGGTCCTGGAAACGACGATTCTGAGCGAGGGAGCGCAGGTCCACGTCGTCGCGGACGCCGCCGCCGGTGCGGTCGCGCTCTACGTCGACGGAGTGCCGACCGGTGCCGCGAGCGGCACCCCCGCGCCCGGAGCACCCGCAGGCGGCACCGATCTCGTGCTGCGTCTCGGCGACGCCGCCGGAGCCGCGCCCGGGTTCACCGTCGAACATCTGCACCTCGCCGGACGCCCGCTGGGCCCACCGGACCCCCGTGCGCGAGCCGGACTCGCCCCGGCCGACCGGTGGTCACCGGGTGATCCGGTCGCGCTCTGCCGGACCGAGGACGGCGTCACCAGCACCGGCGAGCTGTTCGTCGCCACCGCGCTGGCCGTCGACGGCGATCGGCTCCTGCTCGACCGGCCGGTGCCGAGTGCGTTCCCCCGGGCCCGGACGCTGGTGTTCGCCCGTTCCCTGTTCTTCTCGCAGCGGCAGCTGCGGCGACACGACGACCTGATGAACCGGCTCTACCGGATCAGCGCCGAGTACCGCGTCTCGGCCTTCCTCGACGAGCGCGCCGCCGGCGTCAGCGCGCCCCTGGTCGAGGCCACCGAACTCGATCTTCTCGACCTCAGCCGAGGGTCGGCGGGCGCGGGCGGCGGACCGCCGTCCCGGCCGGCTCCCGGACATCCAGGAACGAGCGCTCAGCTCGTAGCCACCACACCCTCGGAGGCACCGCATGGCTGAACGGCTCACGCCCGGTGTGTACGTCGAGGAGGTTGGCGGGAACGTCCGACCCATCCAGGGTGTCGGTACCTCCACGGCCGCCTTCATCGGCGAGGCAGCTCGCGGCATCCCGGACCGGGCGGAGTTCGTCTCCGGCTTCCGCGACTTCGAACGCCGCTTCGGCGGCCACCGCCGCGGCGAGGCCGGATTCCTCACCGCGGCCGTGGAGGCGTTCTTCGCCGCCGGTGGCCGACGCGCGTTCGTGGTCCGGGTGCTGCCCACGGACGCGACGCCCGGAGCGTCGGCCGAGGTACCGGCGCGGGCCGCGGACGTCTGGGGCGTGAACCGGCCCTCGCTGCGGTTCGACGCCCGTGGCAACGGTGCCTGGTCGGACCATCTGCGACTGCACGTCGAACCGTCCACGTCGTTCACCGACCGGGCCTACCGGCTGCGCATCGAGTGGACCGAGGGCGGGCGCTCCCGGACCGTCGAGACGTTCGACAACCTCCGCACCGATCCGGAGTCGGAGGACTACGGACCGCGAGTGATCGAAGAGAATTCCCAGTACCTGCGGGCCACCGACCTGTTCCAGCGGGATCTGGACGCCGCCGAGCGCACCGCGCCACCGCTGCCGGAGCAGGTGCCGGCGCTGGTGTCCAGGGAGCCGACGGTTGAGGCCGGGCACCCGATCCCGGTCGGGGCCCGGCTGACGTTCAGCTGGCGGGACGGATCGTCCGGGCAGGGCACCGACGTCGCGAACCCACCGGCGGTAACGTTCAGCGAGGCGGCCGTGGAGGATGCCGGGGGCACCGTCGCGGCCGGCCGCGGCACGCTCACCCCGGCCCAGCTCCGCGCCGTTCTCGGCGACGCTCTGGGCGAGGAGTTCCGGGTCACCCGCCCCGACGACGGCGACCCCGGCGACGACATCGTGCGAATCGAGCCGGCCGTGGCGAGCGATGCGTACCTCGCGGTCCGCCTGCCCGACGACGACACCGAGTTCGATGTCTCCGGGCTGACCGCGGTCCGGATCACCGCCGCCGACGCCGAAGGCGAGAACCCCGAAGCCGTCGAGGTGGATCTTCCCGACAACACCACCGCGCTCTCCCCGGCCGCGCTGGCCGAGCTGATCGCCGCCGCTATGGCGGACGACAACCCGTACGGCCTCGCGGTCGACGCCGCCGGCCCGTTCGTCGTGATCACCGCTCCGGCGGCCGCCGACGGCGTCGGACTGGCGATCGCCGCGGTGGGCGGGAACGCGCCGTGGCCGGAGCCCGACGTGATCGCGGGCGATCCGGGCGTACTGGTGGACTCGCTGCGCGGCGTGGAGATCACGGTCAGCGAGACGATCCAGCCGGGCGTCGCACGGGCCCTGTCCGGCCTGTTCGGCTCGGTCCGCAGCGCGGGTCTGGTGGAGAACGACCCCGGTGATCCGATCCTGCGCCCGGCGCTCACCGAAGACACCCCGCTGCGGCTGGTCGGCGGCGTCGCCGCGGTCCGCGAGGTCGGCGTCGCCCAGTACGCGGGCGGCGTCACCGACGCCGGCCGCACCGGATTGCACGCGTTCGACACGGTCGAGGTCAACCTGCTGGTCATGCCCGGACGCAACTCGCCGGACCTGCTGTCGGCGGCGATGGCCTACTGCGACGCCGAGGACGTCTTCCTGCTCGCGGACGGCGTCGGCAGCGTCGACACCGACTTCGAGATCTCCGCCGACGAGGTGCGCCAACTGGTGGAGGGGTTGCCGGGCCGATCGGACAACGCGGCGATGTACTACCCGTGGATCACCGTGCCCGATCCGGTGAGCGCCGGCCGCAACCCCCGTCGCCTGGTGCCGCCGTCCGGGCACGTGGCCGGCGTCTTCGCCCGCACCGACAGCACCCGCGGGGTGTGGAAGGCGCCGGCCGGGGTGGAGGCCATTGTCAGCGGCGCCGTCGACCTGCAGCACCGCCTCGTCGACGCCGACCAGGACCTGCTCAACCCGATCGGCCTCAACTGCATCCGGCAGTTCCCCGGCGCGGGCATCGTCACCTGGGGCTCGCGCACGCTCTCCTCGGATCCGCAGTGGCGCTACGTCCCGGTGCGCCGCACCGCACTGTTCCTCAAGGAGTCGCTGCGGCGCGGTCTGCAGTGGGCGGTCTTCGAGCCCAACGACGTGGATCTCTGGGACCGGATCCGGATCAACATCTCCGCGTTCATGCTCGGCCTGTTCCGCCAGCGGGCGTTCCAGGGCGCGACGCCGGAAGAGGCGTTCGCGGTCAAGTGCGACCGGGAGACCAACCCGCAGGAGCAGGTCGACGCCGGGATCGTCACCGCCCAGGTGGCGTTCGCGCCGCTGAAACCCGCCGAGTTCGTCGTGATCCAGATCAGCCAGAAGAGCCTGCTGGTGGTGTGAGCGTGCCGACCGAACCCGCGCTGACGCCCTGGTACCCGCTGCGCACCCACCAGTTCCGGATCGGGATCCTGCCGCCACCGCCGGACCCGACCGGCGGGCGCAGCTTCCTCGGCGCGCCGGTCGGCACGTCTCCGGCGACGCCGCCGCAGCCGGCGCCGGAGGGCCAGAGCTACGTCGCCGGCGTGAAGCGGGTCTCCGGGCTCAACGTCTCGATCGCCGCGACCGAGACCAAGGAGGGCGGGAACTCGCTGCACCGGTACGCGAATCCCGACCGGGCGACGTGGGACCCGATCACGCTGGAGCAGGGCCTGGCGGTCGACGACACGCTGGAGCGCTGGGCGGCCGCGGTGCTCCGGTTCCTGCGGACCGGCGCGGTCGAGCCCGGCGAGCCGGTGAAGCGCAACGTCGTCATCGATGTCTGGGACACCCGGCTGCACGGCGCCGATCTGTCCGAGGGCCTCGTCGGGTCGGCGGACGACGGCGGCCGTCCACCGGATCAACGGCTCCGCCGCTACATCGTCGTCAACGCCTGGATCAGCAAGTTCCGCGCCGTTCCCCAACTCGACGCGCTGAGCAGCGAGGTCGCGCTGCTCGCGGTCGAGCTGACCCATGAGGGCTGGCACGCCGACCAGCCGTCGGGCGGCGCGCCGGCCATCGCCACCCCCGTGACCATCTGAGGAGCACCCATGCCGAGGTTCGAGGAGTCCGATCGCCGGGACCCGTTCCGCAGCTTCAACTTCCACATCGTCCTCGGCGGCGTCGAGGTCGCGGCATGCCGAAAGATGTCGGCGCTGGACGTGACCGTCAACAGCGTGAAGTTCCGAGCCGGGAACAGCAAGTCGACGGTCGCGGAGATGCTGCCGACGCTGGTCGAGTACGAGCCGGTGACGCTGGAGGCCGGCGTCACCAACGACCGGGCGTTCGAGGAGTGGGCGAACCAGCTCGTCCACCACGAGGACCGTCCGGGCCGGACGGCCGAGCCGAACTTCCGCCGCGAGGTGGAGATCCACGTCTACGACATCGACAACACCACGCTCGTGCGCAAGTACGTACTGCACCGAGCCTGGGTCTCGAAGTACACCGCGATGTCCGAGTTAGCCGGTGACAGCCAGGAAGTCCTCGTCGAGACACTCCAGATCACGTTCGAGGGGTTCGAACGGATCGAGGTGTCCTGATGCCGGCCGAGCTCCTGCTCCGCCGCGGGCTGGTCGACGACGTCGGCGACCGGCATCGCCGGGTCGCGCTGCGTCCGCTGGCCGGGCGGGACGAAGCCCGGCTGGCCGACCGGGACGACGCTCTGGTGGCCCAGTCCGATGAGGACGCGGTGCACGAGGTATTGGCCACGTGCGTCGAGCGGCTCGGCGGGTACCGGGACGTGACACCGGTCCACGTCGCTGCGCTGTCCCGCGGCGATCGCCAGCGCCTCGCGCTGGCCCTGCGGGCGCTGATGATCGGCGACCAGCTCGTCCTCACCCTCCGCTGCCCGCGCCCCGACTGCGGTGAGCTGGCCGATCTGGAGCTGCGGGTGAGCGCGCTGCTCGACGAAGGGAGTACGGACGCGCCCGCCGAGCCGGAGTGGTGGACGGTGGACACGCCCGCCGGGAAGTTGCGGCTGCGCACCCCGACCGGCGCCGACGACGAGGCGCTCGCCGCTCTCGCCGGCTCACCGGCCGAGCGCGCCGCCGCGTTCTGGAACCGCCTGATCGACGCAGATTGGGCGGCGCTCGACACGACGAGCCGCCAGCTGCTCGCCCGGACGCTGGCCGGGAGCGGCAGCCTGCCCGATCTGACGTTCGCCTCCCCCTGCCCGGCCTGCCGGGCGCTGCTGGAGCTGGAGCTGAACCCGTTCGACCTCCTGGTCCGAGAACTGGCGCTCGGCACCGACCGGCTGCTCGCCGAGGTCCACTGCCTGGCGTTCCACTACGGCTGGTCAGAGGACGCGATCCTCGGCCTGCCCCGTGCGCGCCGCTGGCGCTACCTGGAGCTGCTGCGCCAGCAGCTCGACGGCCGCCCGCTGGTCTGAGAACACCGCTGAGGAGCGCCGATGCACGAGAAGCCGCACAACGGGTTGACCCGACGGCAGCTGGACTACGAGCTGTCCTGGCTGCTGCGCCGGTGCCCGCGGGACCCGGCCAAGCTGCCGGAGTTCCTCGGCGAGGTCGTCGTGACGCTGATCGACCGCAACAACGCGGCGCAGGCCGCGCACGCCGCCGACGGAGCCCGCACCGATCTGCCCGAGAGCTGCTGACATGGTGAACCTCGACCCCCGCCTGATCGCGTTCGGGGCCCAGCTCGAGCGCGGCGCGCTGATGCGCATCGGTGCGCCGGCGGCGTCCGGGTCCCCGGCGGCGGGGGCCACTGCGGCGCCGGGCGACGAGCTCACCGGCGACGTCCTGTACTTCCAGTACAACCCGGAGACGATCAGTCGGACCCGGACCGGCAAGTGGGAACCCCGGAAGAAGCGCAAGAGCGGCACGGTCGCGGCACCGGCCGACGTCCGGCAGCGGGGCGGCCAGGGCTCGTCGGCACTGCTGGCCGAGGCCGAGACCGTCGCGCTCAAGGTGCTCTTCGACGCGACCGAGGCCGTGCTCGCCGGCCGCACCGACGCCGCCGAGTACGGCGTCCTGCCCCAGCTGGCGTTCCTCGAAGTGCTCTCGACCGGCAAGGAGGGACAGAAAGGCGACGCCCGTCGGGAGGCCGTCCAACCCGTGCGCCCGGACGAGCTGCTGCTGATCCTCGGTCAGCGGCGACTGTTCCCGGTGGTGCTCACGAACCTCACGATCACCGAGCAGAAGTTCCTGCCGACGCTGGTACCGCTCCGGGCCGAGGCCGACCTGAAGTTCACCGTGCTGGAGCCGGACGAGGCCGCGTACCGGGCGTGGATCTCGACCGCCTACGACCGGCTGCTCGCCGGCCGGGTGAGCGCCGCCGCGAAGGCCGCGGCCCAGGGCGACGTCGCCGCGGCGATCGCCCGCGAGCTGGCCGGTGACCCGTTCGCTCCGCGGCCGAGCGCCGCCGAGGGGGTGGCGATATGACCGAGCGCTTGCGCGAGGTCCGGCTAGCAGAGTCGATTCTCGGTCATGACCGCGACGAGCGTAGCGAGGAGTTGTCATGACCGACCGGTCGTCCCGCCACGCCGACCTACCCACCTACCGGCGGGCGGTGGCCGGTGCACCGGCCGACACCGAGCTCTACACCCCCCAGCTGCGCACCCGGCCGGACGCCGTCGTCCGGCACGCGGTCACCGGCGCGGACCGG
Organism: Cryptosporangium minutisporangium; assembly: GCF_039536245.1. Taxonomy (NCBI): domain Bacteria; kingdom Bacillati; phylum Actinomycetota; class Actinomycetes; order Cryptosporangiales; family Cryptosporangiaceae; genus Cryptosporangium; species Cryptosporangium minutisporangium. The sequence goes on from NZ_BAAAYN010000024.1 coordinate 156,224, forward strand.
CTCGACCTGCTCGCCTACCGCTACCTCGACGATCCGCACCAGTTCTGGCTGATCGCCGACGCCAACCCGGACAGCGACCTGGACGCGCTGATCGAGCCCGGCCGGACGCTCGGAATCCCGCGGCGGCCCGCATGAGTCCGGCACAGCGCCGGCCGGTGCTCCGGCTCTGGCTGGACGGCGTCCCGCTGGAGAAGCTCGGCGACTGGGTGCTCCAGGTCGAGGTCGAGGAGCGCTGCGACGAGGCGTCCTCGCTCCGGCTGAGCGTCGACCTGAGCCCGATCCACGGCAGCGACGCCGCCGGTGACTGGGACGCGCTGGAGCGAGGCAGCTTCGCCGCCGATGCCGCCGTGCCGGACTTCGGCCTGCTCCGCCGCGTCACCGTCCAGTTCGGCCTGGAGAGCGACGACCCGGACGGGCCCGAGATCAGCAGCACGGTCTTCGACGGTTACCTGACCGCGGTCGAGCCGGTGTTCGGTGAGGCCAGGGTGCCCGACTCGCGGCTGGAGCTGACCGGCGTCGACGCGTCCTGCCTGATGCACTTCGAGACCGTCACGCGGACCTGGTCGGACCTCACCGACGTCCAGATCGCCAGGGAGATCTTCACCCGCTACGGCTTCGCGGTCGTCGACGCCGGGAAGCCGGGCGCCACTCTGGAGGACGGCGGTCTCGACCGGCCCGGCGCCCGGGCCGTACTCGTCCAGCGCGCGACCGACGCCGAGTTCCTCCGGATGCTGGCGCGGCGCAACGGGTTCGAGGCCTATGTCGCGCCCGGGCCTGGCCCGGTCACCGCCGGGCCGCACCCGGCCGGTTCGGTCGTCGGGCACTTCCACTCCCCCGCGGTCGCGCTGCCGGAGCAGCCCGCGCTCGCGCTGTTCCCGCGAGACGCCCCGACGCTGGCCAGCTTCCGGGCCCGCTACGACAGCCACCAGCCGACCCGGATCATGGGCTGGCACATCGACGAGCAGACCCGGCTCCTGCAGCGGGTCACGGTCAGCGACCCGGGTTACCGGCGGATGGGCAGCCACAGCCGGGCCGACGTGCTGGCCACCCGACTGGCCGCAATCCAGCCGGTCCGGCATGGGACCTCACCGACGCCGATGGAGTCGGTCGACGTCCAGACCAGCGACGTGCCGCACTCGGCCGCGGAGGTGACCGCGCTCGCCCGCGCGGAGCTGCGGCTGATCGACTGGTTCGCGGCGGGCACCGGCACCGTGCTCTGCGAGCGGTACCCGGTGATTCTGCGGGCGGGCCGCCCGATCGGATTGACCGGCGCCGGCCACCTGCTCGACGGTTCCTGGTACGTCCGGGCGGTACGGCACCGGTGGGGCGTGGACCCGGACGAGGCGACCGTCGAGCAGTCGATCCGACGGTACGAAGCGGACGTGACGCTGGTCCGCAACGCGCTCGGCGGGGCCGGCTGATGGCCGGGATGGAGTTCTCGCTCGCGTTCCCGTTCCGCACCGCCGACCGGGGCGGGGCCGCGGTCTCCGGCCGCGCGGCAGCCGTGCACGAGCAGCTGGAGCAGCTGCTGCTCACGGTGCCGGGCGAGCGGGTCAACCGGCCCGACTTCGGATGCGGTGTGCAGCGGCTGGTCTTCGGCGGCGCGAGCCCGGAGGTGGCCGCCGCGGCCGAGTACGTCATCTCGACGGCGGTCCGCCGATACCTCGGCGAGCTGCTGACCGTGGACGCGGTGCGGGTCACGGTCTCCGACAGCCAGCTGTTCGTCGACGTCCTCTACACGCTGGTCGACACCGGCGAGGAGCTGGTCGCGACGATCGCCCAGCCGGTGGAGGGCGCGCCGTGACCGTGTACCCCGGCGCACTCCTCCGCTCCGCTCCTCGGTCGCTAGGACTCCCTGCGATGCTCCCCGCTCTCTCCGGAAACACGGCGGAGCGCACCTCATGACGACGCGCGAGCTGAACGGCGCCGATCTGCCGGCCGCGCTCGCCGCGGCTCAGCAGGCGCTGCTGGCCGCCGCGTCGACCGGGCGGGCCGCCGACCAGGTCTGGCTGCTGCCCCCGGGCACCCATCGGATCAGCGGAACCCTGGACCTGGGTGCCCCCGGAGTCGCGCTGACGCTGCGCGGACGGCGCACGATCCTCGGCCTCGTCCCGGTGCCCGGGAGCGCCGGATCGGTGACCGCGCTCGGGCTGGGCGGCAGTGCGGTCGTCCTGGAGGACGTCGAGGTGACGTGCGCTCCGGTCGACGCCGACCTGGTCGGGATCCGGCTGACCGGCAGCGCCCGGGTAGCGGTGCGCCGGGTCCGGGTGACCACCCTGCACGCCGCGACCACGACCGGGCTCCGACTGGAGGCACCCCGCGTCGAGCTGACCGACACCGGAGCAGCCGATCTGGCCGCGACCACCGGGCCCGCGACCGGCGTGCAAATCACTGCGGCCGACAGTCCGGGCGATGCCGCCGACGGCATCGTCACCGGCGTCCGGATCAGCGTATCCCGGGTGCGCGGGCCGCAGGCCCGTGGGCTTTCCGTGGACGCCGCGGCGGGCAGCCTGACCGGCCTGACGATCAGCGACACCGAGGAGCCGCTGCGGATCTCGGCCGGAGTCACGACCGCTGAGGTGCACATCGAGCGGCTGGCCGAGGCAGACGCACTGGTCGCCTGGCTGGCCGCCGCCCAGGAGCGGCTCGTGGCGGCACCGGCGGGCAGCGGCGAGACCTGGCGGCTCCCGGCCGGCTCCTTCGAGCTCGACGCCGGGCTGCGGCTCGGCGTCGAGGGCCGGAACCTGACCGTCACCGGCAGCCGGGACACCGAACTCGTCTTCGGCGGCGCCGCCCCGCTCCCCGGTGACCTCGTCGGCCTGGACGTCCGAGGGGACCGCGTGCGGGTGGCGCAGGTGTCGGTGCGGGCGCGAGCCACCGGTGCGCTGACCGGGGTCCGGGCCACCGGCACGGTCTCGGCGCACGTGGACGACGTCCGGGTCAGCGGGCTCCGCGGCGCCGACGTGTTCGGTCTGGAGGTCACCGCGCCGGAGGCCGCGCTCACCGGCGTCACCGCGGACGACGTCCGTGCCACCGGCACGACCGCGACCACGCTCGGCATCGGAGTCGCGGTGACCGGCGACCGGGTCGGGGTGTCCCGGCTGACCGTGGCACGGCTCCGCGCTCCGCTCGTGACCGGCCTCGGGCTCACCGCGGCCGAGCGCGCCGACGTCGCGCTGCTGCGGCTGACCGACATCGCCGGGACGGAGGCCGAGGGCGCCCAGTTCCGGGTCGTCGGCCCGCCGGACACGCATCGGGAGCTCTCGCTGCTCGACGTCCGCGCCGAGCAGGTCCGCGGCACCGGCGACTCGGCGATCGGCCTGGTCCTGTTCGTCAGCGGCGACCTGGGGCTGCGCGGAGTGTCGGTGGCCGGCGTCGAGGCGGCCACCGCGTACGGCGTCCTCGCGGTGGCCGCCGGCGCGCTCGACTGGCTCGGTGGCACGGTCACCGACATCCGTGGAGTCAGCCGCGGTGCGGCCGGTGCGCGGTTGCTGGCGATTCCGTCGCCGTCCGCGTTCACCGTTCGCGACGTCCACGTCGAGGCCGTGCGGGGCGCTGCCGTCGGGCCCTCGGCGCAACCGTCACCGTCGTGGCGCTCCTGGCTCGACCGGGTGCGGCCCTGGGTCGGGGACGGCACCGGCGTCGGCCCGCCCGGACCGTTCGCCACCGCGGACCCCACCCACGTGGACGACGTCGCCGGGCTGCACGTCTGCGCGCCGGTGGACGAGAGCGAGCCGTGGCTGGAATCGGTGACCGACGCCGGTGAGGTGATCGTCGCCGAGTGCGTGGTGCGCCGGGTGAGCGGCACGGCGGTCCAGATCGACGGCGAACTCCGGGACTCCGAGCTGCGCGGCGTCGAGGTGTGGACCGCGATCCGCAGCGGTCATCTCGCCGGTGAGCGGATCCGGCTTGCCCAGCTGACCGTCCACCGCGTCCAGACCGGCCTCCAGGTGGCCGCCGGAGCGCTGACCGCGGCCGACAGCCTGCTCACCGGTGTCGTCGACGGCGCCGCTCTGGTGCCCGGCGTGCAGGCCGAGGTCGACGCCGCGCTCGCGGTGTTCGCGACCGGCGCCCCGCCGCCGTTCCAGCTGCCGCCGGAGCCGCTCTACGTCACGCCGGGCCCGGTCGGGATCCCGCCATCGGTGCTGGCCGGTGGGCTGGCGCCGTCCGTCGCGGTCGACCTCCGACTGGCCGATCCCACGCGGCACGCGCTCGCCGTGCGGGTGCCGGGCGACGGCGACGACGTGCCGGTGTACCTGGGTGCACACCCCCCGGACGCGGATGCCCACTGCGCGCTGCGCGACCCCGACCCACCGCTCACGCCGGTGCCGCCGCCGGTGCCGCCTCCCGGTCCGCCCGTGGACTACCGCGCCCGGGACGCCCGCGGCCTGCTCGGTGTGATCACCGACCGAGCGAGCCGGGTGTTGCCCGGCTGGGCACCGACCGGCCCCGCCGACCAGACAACGATGTGGCTGGAGCTGCTCGCCGCCCGGCTCGACCAGCTCGCGTACCGGCAGGAGGTCGCCGTCGCCGAGGGGTACCTGGGCACCGCGCAGTCGCGCCGCTCGGTCGAGGATCACGCCCGGCTGGTGGACTACGAGCCCGACGCCGGGCTCTCGGCGACCACGATGGTCGAGCTGACGCTGGACCCGGAGCCGCTGGGGCTGGCCGGGGCACTAGCCAGGACCGGGGCGGTCGTGGTTCCGGCCGGCACGCTCGTCGTCAACCCGGACGCCGCCGACCGGCTGGTCGTGTTCGCCACCGAGGAGGACCTGCCGGTCGACCCGGCCTTGGCGGAGCTGCGACCGGCCGAACCCGTGCCGGTGGGCGCGACCAGCGCGATCCTGGCCGAGGACCTGACCGGCCTTCGGCCCGGCCGCTGGCTGGTCCTGCTGGCGGCCTCGGACGTCGACGTTCCACCGCACGTCGTCCGGGTGACCGCGGTGGAGCTGGGCACCGACACCACCCGGGTGTCCTGGGATCCACGCCGTCCCGCGCCGGTGGCGTACCTGCCCGGCGCGTGCACGGTGCTCGGCAACGTCGTCCCCGCGCACCACGGGCTGCCGCTGACGCCGCTCGCCGCCCAGGGCGCCGCGGCCGTGCTCGACGACGCCGAGCTCCTCCGCCCGTGGCGCGAGCGGCTCACGGTGCGGGTGACCGGCGGCGACACCCGCGAGGTGGACCTGCCGTGGCAGCCGGTCAGCCGCCACGCCGCGGGGTGGCCGCTGCCGGATCACCCGGCGCGCACCGGCGTGCCGCAGGTCCGGCTGAGCGTGGACGGCGAACCGTGGACGCTCGCCGACGATCTCGCCACGCTCGGCCCCGGCGACGAGAGCTTCGTGCTCCGGCCCGGCCACACCGGCGGGGTCGCGGCGGTGGTCGGGGACGGCGTGACCGGCACTCGGCTGCCCGACCGCGAGGTGACCGTCGAGTTCGGCGTCCGGATCGGACTGGGCGCGATCGGGAACGTGGCCGCCGGCACGTTGGTCCGGCTGCTGGCCCTGGGCAGCGGCGGCGACGCCGACCTGCTGCTCGGCACCGGCGACGCCGACCGGGTCGAGCTGCTGCGACGGCACCTGCGGGTGACGAACCCGGTGCCGGCGATCGGTGGACGCGACCCCGAGCCGCTGGAGCGGATCCGGTATGCGGCGCCGCTCGGCGTTCGTGAACTGCTTTCTGCCGTGGTGCCGGCCGACTACGAGCGCCTGGTCGGCGCGCTGCCGGAGGTCGCGGCGGCCCGGGCCAGGGTGCGCACCGACGCGCCTCGGCCGGTCGTGCGGGTGACGCTGCTGCTCCGCGACGAGGACGCGCTGACCGTCGCGGGCCCGCCCGGTGAGGCCGAACGGCTGCGTCGCTGGGCGGTCGCGAGAACGCGGCTGGAGGACGTCCGGCTGCTCGGCTTCGACGTCGAGCTGGTCCCGCCACGGTTCGTGCCGATCGACCTGGATCTGAGCATCGACGCCGCCGCCTGGGCGCGCGCCGAGACGGTTCGGGCCGGCGTCGTCGCGGCGCTGGCCGGAGACGGCGGGCTGCTCGACCCGGACACCTCCGGCCTCGGCGGCGATGTGCACCTGGACGCCGTACACCGGCGGGTGCTCGACGTGCCCGGCGTCGACGCGGTCCGGGTGCGGCGGCTGCGGCGGCTCCAGCCGGGTGCGGCCGACCACCGCACCGACGGCGTGCTGCCGGTCGGCACCGAGGAGGTCGCGGTACTGCGCCACCCGTACGGTCCCACCCAGCCGCAGGGCCTGCTCACGGTCGAGGTCTGCGGAGGCGTGCCATGAGGCCGTCGCTCGACGCCCATCGTTCCCGGGAGCACAGCGGCCTGCTGGCGGCGATGGCCGCGGACGGCCGACGCCGGGCCCGGTCGCTGCCCCGCCCCTGGGATCCGGTCCGGCAGGAGCCGACCGAGCTGGCCGACCACGGCCGTGGACTGCTCGACGCGTACGCGCTCGGCCTGCACGTGCTCTGGGTCTACCAGGAGGCCTGGGCCGACGAAGGTTTCCTCGGCACCGCCCGGCTGCCGTCCTCCGTGCGGCGCCTGCTCGACCAGGTGGGCCATGCCGGGGACCCGGGGTTCGCCGCGGAGGGTCTGCAGCACTTCCGGTGCCGCGAGGGCGAGCCGGTGACGCTTCCACCGGGGTTCCGGGTGCGGGCCGAGGCGGTCGGCAACACCCCGGCCGCCGTGTACGAGACGACTCGCGCGCTGCGGCTCTCACCGGTGCTGAACGAGCTGCGCGCGACGCTCCCGGCGGCGCCGACAGGGCCGGCCGCGCCGTCCTCGGCCGGGGCGATCGCCGACGCGTTGCTGGAGCCGGAGATCATGGTGGGGCCGCCGGAGGTCGCCGGTGCGGTCGCGCTGACCGACTCGATCGGCCAGCGCTTCGCGGTCGCCCGGGCCGGATCGCTCGCCCAGCGCAACGCCGGGCGGGCCCGGCAGCAGGCGCTCGGTCTCGCCGATCTGGTCAGCCGCCTGCGGGCGGCCGGCGCCGAAGCGCTCTGCTCGGACGTCTTCGAGCAGCTGTGCGCCGAGCTCTGCGCGGTGCAGGAGCTGGCCAACCAGGCGGGTTACGAGCCGGCGCCGGGGCCGCTCTCGGAGTCCCAGGAGTTGCTGCTCACGCTGCTCCGCGATCTGGCCACCCGGCAGCCGGACGCGGTCGAAGCGTTGGGCGGGGCTCTGGCCAGGCAGGAGGACGAGACCGACGCGGCGTTCTCCGGGCGCCTCGATCGCCTCGCGGCCTTCCTCGACGCGCTGGTCGGCAGGCTCCTCCAGGAGGCCCGCGACCAGGTCGTCCGGCTGCGCGGACCGCGTGCGCTGGAGACGCTGGACCGTTCCCTGGGCGCGAATCCGCCGGGCGCTCCGGTACCCGGCAGGGGCAGTGGGACCGCCGCTCCCGGCACCGACGCGCTGTTCCTACTGCCGGTCGGGAACCCGCCGCAGGATCCCGGCACGCTGCTGCGCCCCGGGGATTGGCTCGTGGTCGCCGACGAGAGCACAGAGGATCCCCCGACCCGGACGTACCGGGAGGCGGTCCAGGTCGTGCGCCTGCGTCGACAGGCCCTCCCCGGTACGTCCTCACCGGCGACCCGCGTCACGTTCGCGCCGCCGCTGACCCGCCGATACGACCTGGCGACCACCGTCCTTCTCGGAAACGTCGCCGAGATCACCCACGGCACGACCGTCACCGAGACGACGGCCTGGACCGGCGACGACGCCCACCTGCCGCTGACCGCCGGACCGCTCACCTGGATCCGCTCGGCGAGCCCGGACGCCGCCGGAGGCCGGGTGCCCGCAGTCGAACTGTCGGTCGCCGGGCGGGGTTGGAGCCGGGTGGACGACCTCCGCCACCGGGCCGGGACCGCTGCGTTCGCGGTCGAGGTGGCTGCGGACGCGACCGGTCGGCTGCGGCTGGCGGAGGCCACCGGTGGCGTCGGCGCCGCCGCCGTACCGGTCGGCGCCGAGGTCACGGTCATCTACCGGACCGGCGTCGGCGCCGAGGGGAACCGCCCCGCGCTGGCGGTGGCAGCGGCCGCGGGTGCCGAGCCCGCGGTGGCGGCCACGTTCAACCCGCTACCGGTGAGCGGCGGCGTCGATCCGGAGGACGCCGACGCCGCCCGGGCCCGCGCGGAGGCGGGGACGCACGCCCCCGGACGCGCGGTCTCCGCCGGGGACGTGCGCGCGCTCGCGCTGGCGTTCGGCGGAGTGCGGCGGGCCGCGGTGCTGCGCGACCCGATCCGGCGGCGCGATCACGTCACCGTCGTCATCGCGGCCGAGGGTGGCGCGGACCTCGACCCGGCCGACGCCGCCCGGCTGCGGAGCTTCCTGGTCGCGCGGACGCCGCCGGGGACCGCGGTGACGGTCGTCGACCGGAACGTCGTCCCGGTGCGGATGCGGCTCGTGCTGCGGATCGAGCCCGGTGCCGATCCACTCGCCGTGGTTCGTTCGACCAGGCTCCGGCTCGGTGCCGACGCCGAGCCCGGCGAGCCGCCCGGCCTGCTCCACCCCGAGCGCGCCGAGTTGGGCCGCGGGCTGGCGGTCTCGGCGGTCTACGGTGCGCTGGCGGGCCTCCCAGGTCTGGCCTCGGTACTGGTCGACCTGCTCTACCGGGACGGCACCGCGCCCGCGCGGCACGACCGGATAGCGGCCGGACCGGCGGCGCTGGTGGCGTGGGCCGCGGTGACGGCCGGGGGCGCCGACCCGCTGGACCTCGTCTGGGAGGAGGCGAGCGACCGGTGACCTCCACCGAACTGAGCCCGGCTGCCGACCGGCTGGCCTCCCTGCTGCCTGGCGTCTACCGCACCCGCGACGAGACCGTCGCCGGTCGGCCGCTCCGGGTGCTGCTCGAGGTGCTCGCCTCCCCGCTGGCCGAGCTGCAGGCCGCGATCGACCGGCTCCGCGACGACCACTTCGTCGAGCGGGCGGACCCGGCGGCGCTGCCACTGCTCGCCGAGCTGGTCGGCGCCCGGCTGCTCGGCGACGATCCGCGCACCAACCGCGGTGTCGTGGCCCGCACCGTCCACTGGCGCCGACGCAAGGGCACCGCGGCCGCGCTCACCGACGTGCTCCGCGTGACCAGCGGGTGGGACACGGAGGTGGACGAAGCGTTCCGGTCGCTGCTCCAGACGCAAGACCTGGCCCACCCCCTGCCGTGGCGTGGCATGGTCGCGGTGCTCACCGACCCGATCGCGCTCGCCGACCCGCTGGCCCGCCGCGCACCGGCCGGGCGCGAACCGCGCCGGGCCGCGGAACCCAGCCGCCTGGCCGCCCGGCTGCCCGGTGAGAGCGTCGAGACGGCGCTGGCCCGGCTCGGTCGCGCCGACGCCGGTCTCCCGGCCGCCGCGCCCCGCACCGTGGACCTGCTGGGGTGGGCCCGGCCGGAGCAGACGGTGATCAGCACGGCGCGGTTCGACCAGGCCGAGCTGGACCGGGTCGAGCCCGGCGACCGGCGGCCGGTCGACGGCCCGGAACGCGGCTACCTGGGCCTGGTCCTCGACCCACGGGGCGGCGATCAGCCCCTGGTTGGACGGTCGCCTCTCACCGAGCCCGTCGCCGCGACGACCGAGCTGCACGAGCCGACCGCACCCGAACCGCCGACCGGGTTCCGGACGCATCTGCTCACCCCGACCGGACTGGCGCTGGACCCGGACGCCGCCGAGCGCGCCGACAGCATCGGCGTCTTCGTCGACGACGTCCGGGTCGTGGGCGGCGACCCGGTTCCGGCGGCCGGCGACGACCTCCGGATGGCGCCGCTGGGACCGGCGCCCCTGCTGCGGTTCGCGGACGCCGACCGTCCCGCACCCGGTGACGAGTGGACGCTCGGTCTGGTCGCGATCGGAGACCCGAGCCGAGTCGCGGCGGACGTGCTCGACGCCGAGCCCAACGGCGCGGTGACCGCGGCCAACCCCGGGCTGATCCGGGTGGTGGCCCGCCGCGGTGTCACCGGCCCGTCGGCGGTGTCGGACGCGGCGCAGGTGCCCAGGGCCGGAGCCACGATCGCGATCCGAGTGCGGCGGGCAGGCACCGACCAGGGACATCGTCGCGCCGCCGACGGCACCTGGCAGCGGTTCACGCTCGGCGAGGTCACCGGGGCACCGGCGAGCGACGCCACCGGCGTGGTGTCCGGCGGCACCCGGCTCGTCGCACGTCTCGAGCAGGCCACGGCCGGTGGGTTCGGACTCGCGCTCTGGCGTCCGGACTCGCCCGCGTCCCGGTGGACCTCCCGGCCCCTGCGGCTGGACGCTCTTCCAGCCGGCGACCGTCCGGCGGCCTCGGTGCCCGGCCCGGCGCTGGCCGCGCGCCGGATCGACGACGGCACGGTGCTGATCGTCGGACCGGCCACGGGCGGCACTACCGGGGCCTGGCGGATCCCGGATCCGCTGGCCGNACGGCACGGTGCTGATCGTCGGACCGGCCACGGGCGGCACTACCGGGGCCTGGCGGATCCCGGATCCGCTGGCCGCCGCTCCGGTGCTGGACCGGGCCGACGCCGCCGATCAGCGGCGGCCGCCCGGCCGCGTGCAGCCGATGCTCTGCGTGCACGCGGGCCGGATCTTCGTGTTCGGCGGCACGACCGTCGGTGGCACCGATCGCGCGCTCGGGGACCTCTGGTCGATCGCGGTCGGCGGCGGCGAGGCCGGACCGTGGATCACGCACCTCGTCCGGCGACGCCAGCTCCGGATCGGCGGCCGGCTGCTGTCCACCCCGGACGGTCTGGTGCTGATCGGCGGCGCCTCGGTGCCCGGCGCGCTCGACCCGACCGTCTGGCGAGCCGACCTGACCAGGCCCCGGCCGTCCTGGGAGCCGCTGGCCGCGCTACCGATCGAAGCCGGGCGTCCGGGCGCGCTGTGGGCCAGGGCCGACGGGACGCCGGAGGTGCTGGCCTGGGCCGACCGCACCGCGCCGCGCCTGCTGCGGTACTCCGCCGACGCCGACCGCTGGACGGCCGGGCCGCCGGAGCCGACGGCGCCGAATCCACCGGCGGAGGGCGAGGGCCTCTTCCTCGACGACGTGTTCACGGTCGTCGGGCCGGCGCCGCTGCCCCCGAGCGAAGTGGTCTTCCGGCTCGGCGGCGTCGGGCACCTCGCGTTCCTGCCCGCCCTCGACCTGCCGACCTCCGCCGACGTCGAGCTGCACCAGATCCGCGACGACGCGTCGACCGAGCGCTGGTTCCCACCCGGCGAGCCGGCCACGGCGTCGCTGCGGCTCGGCGCCGGGCGGTTCGCGCCTCCGGGGCGGCGATCCGCGCCGTCCGCGCGGTACGGCGTGCCGGGGCGGTTGGGCTGGACGCCGCTGCGGCTGCGCCAGGTGAGCCTCGGGCGCTGGGACGTCCCGCTCGCGCTGCACCTCGACGACCGGGTCGGCGTCGATCCGCGGCTCGGACGGGTGCTGCTGCCCGCCGCCCTGGGCGCGGGGCAGGTGACCGCGAGCTTCCGGGTCGGGCGGGCGACCGCGCTCGGTGCGGGCTTCCCCGCCGCGGCGACGCGGCCCGGTGGGCCGGTGACGGCCTGGGTGTCACCGCAGCGCGCCGGGGTCCCCGGCACGGACGGCCTGCCGATCGTCGCCGACCTCGGAACCGGACTGGCGGCCGGGCTGGCGGCGGGCTCCGCAGCGGCATCGGACGCCGGGGGTGGCGGGGGCACGGCCGACGAGCCGGGCGGGCCGGGGATCCTGCTCGGGATCCTCGGCTCGCCGCGGCTCCCGGCGCAGGCGCTCGCGCTGCCGCCGGACGGCACGCTCGCGGTCTGGCCGGTGGAGACCGGCGGCCTGCCGTTCCTGCGGGCCGAGGACGGCGTGTCGCTCACGCTCTCCGAGCGTCCCGCGGACGGCGACACCGACCCCGGCGCCGGGCCTGCCTGGACGTTCACCGGGCTCTCCACCGCCGGAATCATCGAGCTGGTGGCCGCCGCCGGTCGGCTCGACCTGCGCTGGTGCACGCTCGCCGCGCCGGGCCTTGCCGCGCTCACCGTGGCCGGGGCAGCCCACGCGTCCGCGCTGCTCCGCCGCACCCTGCCCACGCCGACCGTCCACGTGCACCTCACCCAGTGCCGAGTCGGCCGGGTCGAGCTCCCGCCGTGGGCGCTGCTGACCGCCGACGGCTGCACGTTCGACGCGGGGGCGCGCGGCGACGTGGCGATCGGAGCGGCCGGTGCCGACGTCCGGCTGACGCACTGCACGGTGAACGGCCGGACGCTCGCCGGGCGGTTGGCGGCCTCGTCCTGCGTGCTCGGTGCGCCGATCAGCTGCGACCGACCGGACCTCGGCTGGCTCCGGCACTGCGTGCGGGCGCCCGGCGGCCGGCCCCCGACCGGCTACCGCACGATCGTCCACCGGGCCTCGTTCGGCTCGGTCGACCCGAACCACCCGCTGCACCTGGCGCTGGCGGACAACAACCCGGACGACGTCCGGTCCGCGGGCGAGGCCGGGCGCACGCCGGGCGCCCACGCCACGCTCGCGGCCCGGCTGCGCGAGCTGACCGAGCGCGCCGAGGACTTCCTGCCGCTGGGCCTGGTGCCGCACCACGTGGACGCGGCGGTCGCGGACCTAGGTCGTCTGCGATGAGGGGGCCGTCTGCGATGAGGGGGCCGGCTGCGATGAGGGGCCCGGCTGCGACGAAGGGGAGGTTGCCGTGAAGGCATACACGTCCCGCGAGCGCTTCGACGAGCGCCGCCGCTTCACCGGGGTCCGCGAACGCATGGGCCAGGTCCGGCTCGACTCCGAAGCCAACGAGCAGACGGTCCTGGCCAGGACGGATGCCCGCCGCCGCAGCGCCGACCTGGCCGAGGGGTCGCCGGACGACGGGTTCGCGATCGGCGACGCGCACCTGATCGACCCGATCACCACGCTCGACGGCTGGAGCGCCGAGGGCCTGCCCGCCGACGACGAGCGCGTGATCCCGCGCCTGCTGCGGCTGGCGCGGCGCGACCCGGAGACGCTCCCGCACGTGGTCCGGACCCGCGGCCACGTCGCCGTGCTCCACCGGCTCCCGAACCCTCTGGACTTGCTGCGTCTGCCGGTGCCGCTCGACCCCGCCGGCGCCACCTACGGCGTCGCCGCGCTCCGCGTCCGGGTGCGCTTCGAACGGCCACCGACCGACGACGAGCTGGTCGACGTCCGGGTCGTCGTTCTGGATCGTGAGGGCACCGAGCACGAGGTTGCCGACGTGAGCCTCCCCGAGGTGAGCGTGGCCGCGACCGACTGGACTACGGTCCGGATCCCCCGGGCCGCGCTCGACCCGCTCGGCGGCACCGTCGACGGGCGGAACCAGCTGCTCCTGGCCGGATGGGGGCTGCGTGGCCTGCCACCGCGAGCGGAGACCGACCTCGACGCGCTGCTGGCCGAGGACGGTGGGCTGGGCGACGGCGATCTGGTCATCCGTGGCGGCGACGGGACGCTGGCCGGCGCCGGGCGGCTCTACGCCGGCGGGCTGCGCACGTTCCTCGAACACGACTGGCGGTACAGCCGGCAGCCCGACCTGCCCGACCCGCCTCCGCTGGAGCGCCCGCCGCTGGACGCCGACGGCGAGCCCGCTGGTCATCACCTGGTGTACGCCGACATCTGGGAACGGACCTGGCACCGGTTCCAGGACCGCTTCCTCGCCGAGGACGCGCTGCCCGGCGAGGAGACCGCGTTCCGCACCCGCAAGGTGACGCAGGTCCGCGTGCTGCCGGTGCCTTCGGACGACACCGAGACGCTGCCTCCCGCGCTCGGTACTGCTCGGCTGACCACGAACGTCCCGGCCGGGCAGCTTCCGGACCGGTTCCCGGCCGAGCAACCCGACCCGTGCCGGGACCGGTGCCTTTTCACCGAGAACGCGACGATCGGCGAGGGCTACACCGGCACCCGGAACGTCCACGTCCGGGTCGAAGCGATCGCCACCCACGGCGACCGGCCGGTGATCGCCTGGTCGCGGGAGAACGCGTCGCTGCTCGCGCCGCTCGTGCAGCCGGCCGGGGCCGGAGCCGCGACCGTCCACGTCGACCCGGACGACGCGAAGTACCTGGTGGCCGGCGACGTCGTCGTGATCGAGGACGAGCGCAGCCGGCTCGACGGCGAGCGGCCGCAGTGCCGGGCGGTCCTACGCCGGCTGGCCGCGGTCGACACCGCCACCGGCGAGCTGGAACTCGAGGGCGCCGGCCACACGCTCACCACCGATCCGGCGCCACTGGTCGCGGGCGGCGGGCTCGACCGGGCGTTCGCGCTGGCCGACGCACCCGCGGTGCGGCGGTGGGACGGCGCGGACTGGTTGCTGGCCGACGTCCGCTACAACCTGGCCGACGGCATCGTCTTCGCGATGACCGGCACCGGCCTGCGGCTGTCGGAGTACTGGAGCTTCGTCGCGCGGGTGACCAGTCCGGACGGTGCGGCGACCGGCGTCGTCGAGCAGCTGACGGCAGCACCGGTTCAGGGCCCGGCGCACCTGCGGGTTCCGCTGGCGCGGGTGCGCTGGACGCCCGGCAGCCGCAGCTTCGAGGACGTCCGGCAGCGGTTCCTTCCGCTGCACGACGTGCGCGACCGCCTGGCCGAGTTGGGGCGCCGGAACCTCTCCCCCGGGGCGTTCACGGTCGTGGTCGGCGACGGCGTCCGCACGTTCGGCGACATCGACCAGAACCTCTCCGAAGGCGTCACCGGCGACGAGGCGCTGCAAGCGGCCCTCGACCGGCTCGGCCCCGACGGCGGGACCGTGTACCTCCGCGCCGGGACGTACCGACTCGAGCACCCGGTGCTGGTGCGTGGCCGCAGCCGGATCCGGTTGCTGGGCGACGGTGCCGCGACCCGCGTCGAGATCACCGGTGCCGGCGGGGCGTTCTTCCTCGACTGGTGCGGCGCCGACGGCGAAGTCTCGGTCGAGCGGATGGAGCTGATCGAGTCCGCCGCACCGCAGGTGCCGGTCGGCGTCGACGTGCTCGCCCCCGAGCTGCCGGGCGCTCCGGGCGGCGACACCACGGTCCGGCCGCTGGTGCCGTCCGATCTGTCGCCGATCAGCAGCACCACCGTCGATCTGCTCGGCGGGTTCGCCGCTCGGCTGCGCGCGATCCGCCCGTTCGAGGGGCGCGGCGCCGAGGCCGTCGTCGCCACCGTGGCCCAGCTGCGCCGGCTCCAGCGCGCCCACCCAGGCCGCCCGCTGGACGAGATCGCGCCCGATGAGCTGGCGGTCCTGCGGACGCTGCCGCACGGCGTGGTTACGGTCGCGGACTGCCGGCAGGTGCGCCTGACCGGGCTGACCGTCACCTCCCGCGAGGCCGGGCTGGCCGGTGTCGTCAACGCCGCGGTGCTGGTGGCCGGGGCGTGCGCCGGGATCAGCGTCACCGAGTCCCGGCTGCGCGCGCCGTCCGGGGTGGTCGCCGCGCCGTACGGGCGCTCGCTCACGCCGGAGTCGCTGGTGCTCTGGCCCCGGTCCGGGCTGTTCGTCCGGGGTCTCACGATCAGCGGCAACGAGATCACCGCCGCCGGGTCGGCCGCCGACGGGGTGCGGGTCGCCGACGGCGTGGTCGACGGGCTGACGATCGAGGGCAACCGGATCGAGGGGTTCGCCCGCGGTATCGCGCTTCAGGACCGCGCCGAGACGAGGGCCGGTGAGCCGGTGGACGCCTCGGTCGTCACCGGCAACCTGGTCACCGGCTGCCGGGAGGTCGGCATCCTGATCGCCGGTGACGGCGTCGACGCCGCGGCCAACGAGGTGCGGGTGGCCGAACCGGACGGCCCACGGGACGGCCTGACCGCGGGCATCCAGGTCACCGGAGCACAGAACCGGGTCCGCGACAGCTGGATCACGCTGCCGCGCGCCTCGACACCGCTCCCGTTCGCGCTGCAGGCCGGCATCGTGATCGGGTCCGGCCTGGTCGCGCAGCGCCTGGTCGCCGGTGCCGATCCCGTCGTGCCACGTCCGGTGCACGACGTCGAGATCGCCGGCAACCGCGTCGAGGGGCCCGGGTCACTCGCCACCGGCATCCTGATCGGCGGCGCGCAGGCTGCGTTCGACGTCCGGGTGCGGGGCAACACGCTGCGGGACCTGGGCGACGCCGGCATCCGCGCGTGGGGGTACGGCGGCGCGGTCGGCGGCGTCCGGATCGAGGACAACGACGTCGAGGCCACCGCCCTCGGGTACCTCTCCTGGGGCCCGGACGCGGTCGCGCAGCTCGCCGCCAGGAGCGGCGTCGCGCTGCCGGGCGGAGCAGGCCCGCAGGAGGCGCTGGCGACGCTGCTCGCCGCCCCCGGCGACCTCGACGCCGCACTCGACGACGTGCTCCGCTGGCTGGAGCGAGCGACGCTGCGCGGCGGAATCGTGCTGAGCCTGGTCGAGGAGAGCGCGGTGCGGGACAACCGGGTGGCCGACATCGGTACCCGGACGCTGCCGCCCGGCTTCGGCGGTCCGGGCGTCGAGATTCGTACCGCCGGGGTCGCCACGGTCGGCGGCCGCGACCTCGTCGTCGCCGGCAACCGGGTCCAGCGGATCCTCGCACCGGTGGAGGTGACCTCGGTCGGTCCGCCCGCGACCCCACCGATCCGTCCGCCGGTCTTCGACGTGCTCGAGTCCGCGAGCGTCGCGGTGCAGCCGGGCCGGTCGGTGGGGACCGACTCCTACGGCGCCTCGGTCGCGCTCCGCCGCCTCGTGATGGAGTACGCGCAGGGCAACGCGTCGGTTCGGCAGCGGCTGGGCGGCCGGATCTACACCGCGATGGAGTCGGTGGCGGCCGCGATGGAGGGCGGGGGCGCCGAAGGGCGGCGGCTCGCGCTGGAGCTGACCGGCGGCATCGGCGAGATGCTCGCGGCGCAGAGCGGCGAGGAGCACACCCGGACCGCCACCCACGTGCGGGCGACGCTGTCCCTGGCCGCGGCCCGGAGCGCCGGGGCGGAGGAGACGACCAGGGCGTGGGAGGCCGCGGCCCGGTTCGACGGGGCGATGCTCGGTTCGTTCGAGGAGGTCGTCGCGGCGGCCACCGACGTCGTCTCCGAGGCCGACGCGCTCACCCAGGGCCTCGAAGCGCTCGAACTGCGGCTGGGCGAGCGGGCCCAGGCCGTCGTCGCCGCCACCGGCAGCCCGGCGGCACGGACCGCCGCCCGGCTCGCGCTCGCCGCGGCGCTCGACACGGTTGCCGAGGCCCGTGGACAGCGGCTCTCCTACCAGCAGGCGGCCGCGGGCGGCGCGCTGTCCGAAACGGACCGCACGGTCGCCGAGGGGATCGTCCGGCTCAGCCTGGACGCGCTCGACGTACCGCAGCCGGACCAACTCAACGCGGAGACGATTGCCGGCCTCGAACGCGGCAGCACGGCGCTCGCCGAGGTGCTGCAGGCAGCCCACCGGCCCCTGGCCGACCGGGTCCGGCACGACTTCGACCTGCTGCGCGCGACGTCCGGCCGCCCGACCCGAGCCGACGTCGACCGGTTCGTCGCGACGCTCACCGCGGCCCGGACGGTCGCGGCCGGCGCCGTCGACGCGATCGTGGTGCGGCCGGACGACGTCGCCGCGCAGCAGGCCCGGTTCCAGGCCGAGCTGGTCACGCTCACCTCCGACCAGCTGGAGCGACGGGTCGCGGGGCTGGCGTTGGACACCCCGTCCGCCGCCACCCGCAACCTACGGCTCCTCGGCCAGAGCGCCGGACAGCTGATCAACCTGGTGGGGGCGGATCCGGAGCTGGCGGGTCCGGCTCGCGCGGTGCGCCAGGCGCTCGCACAGGCGGTCACCGACCCGGACCGGCGGACCGAGCACACCGCGGAAGCCCGCCGCCACCTGCGGGACCTCCAGCGGGTGCAGGCGCGCAAAGCCGGGATCGCGGTGACCGACCCGGCGCCGGACGCCGGTCCGGCCGCTGTGGACCAGCAGCAACTCGCGGCGCTCGCCGAGGTGTTGCTGGTGCTCCGCGACGTCCGAGAGCCGGACCTGCGGACCGAGGGCGTCCGACTGTTCGAGGACACGCTGCGGCGGCAGATCGACGCCGCCGGAATCCGCGGCAGCGAGCGAGAAGGGTTGCTCGGCACGTTGCCATCGGCGCTGGCGGCGCTCGCGTCGGACAGCGGCCCGGACGCGGCGGTGGCGGCGCACACGCTGGCCGGTGCCGTCGAGCAGGTCGGTCTCCGCGCCGCCCAAGCGCCGACCGCGGCTCCGGACGTCCACACCACCTACGTCCTCACCGGCGCCGTCACCCGGGCGCTCGACCCGGCTGCCGACGACGCCGACCGCCTGACCACGGTCGGCCGGTGGGTCCGCGGGAACCAGAAGAGCCTGTCGAACTCGCTCTCCGGGGCGGTGACCGCCGCACCGGGTCTGAACACCGCACTGGGGGTCGTCCGGGGCGGCCTGGCCGGGGTGACCGGGGTACCGATCATCAGCCGCCCTCCGCTCGGCGTCCGGCTGGTCGTCGACGCGCATCCGGCCGACGCGCTCTACGCCGCCGGCGTCCAGCAGGGACTCGGCGTCCGTGGCAACGAGCTGGCCGACGCGCACACCGGCGTCACCGTGGTGGGGGCGGCTGCTCATCCGCTGGCACCGCTCGGTGCGGCACCCGCCGCCGTGGCCGTCGACGACAACCAGGTGTCCGGCGCCGCGGTGGCCGCACTGGATCTCGGTCCGGACGGCACCGCCGAGCTCTCGGTCAGCGGGAACTCCGCGACGAACTGCGCCGGTGCCGGCCCGGAGTCGGCGGCGGAGCGCGGCCAGGCCGTCGTCCGGGTGGTCGGCTCCGGGGCCGCGGTCGTCGTCGACAACCGCTTGCACGGCAACGGCAACCGGCGGTCCGGCGGCCCGCTCCACGAGGTCCTGCTCGACTGGCGCGGCGACGTCCTCGTCCGGGGCAACCGCATCCGCCACACCGGCGGCGAGCGCGGCGGGGTCGCGATCGCGGTCCTGATCGACGAGGTCCCGGCCGCGCTGCTCGGCGACCTCTCGCTCAAGGCCGCGCTCGACGTCGAGCCGCTGTCGAAGACCGCGCCGTTCCCCGGTGATCTGCCGAATCGTCCGCTGGATGGCCTGAACGACCTGGTCGCCGCGGGGCTCGGCGGTGGGGCGTTCCTCGCCGGAACCCACACGTTCGGCGTCGGGGCGTTCCGGCTCTCCACCCGGGTGCTCCAGCCGGGGATCGACGTGCTGGCCACCGGTGCCGCGGCGGCGCTGCCGGGCGGCGCCGTCCAGGCCGCAGACGGGTGGCTGGCGCGCACGGCTCCGGTGCGGTTCGAGCCGCTGGTCGAGTTCCTGCTGCGGCTGCCACCGCTCGACGACTTCCCGCAGCCCACGCCGCGCCGGGCCGTGCAGGTGGCCGGCAACGACGTGGTGGCGGGCGGCCCGGCGCTGCTGGTACTGGCGCAGCAGTCGCTGGTCTCCGCGTCGGTGGTCGGCAACGAGCTCGCGTCTTCTACGGCCACCGGCGCGGTGTACCTGCGGGGGATCGACACGACGGTGTTCTCCGCGAACCGGTGCGAGTGCCTGGGTCTTCCGAACGTGGTCGTGCTGCGGTGCGGGCGGTCCCTGGTCACGGTCCAGGGCAACGTGGCGGCCGGGGCCGAGCCGCCGACGCCGACGACTCCGCCGTTCATCCCGGAGTTCCCGCTGCCGACGTCGTTCGGCGACCTCACCCTGCAAGTCAAGGTCGGCCCGGCGGCGACGATGAACCTGCGGCTCGACGAGCGGGCGGTCGCCGAAGCGCTCGACGCCCGCACCGGCACCGCGTTCAGCGAGGTCAGCACGGATGCGGAGGCCAGCTTCAACCTGTTCGCGAAGCGTCAGGACCTGCCAGCGGCACCGGACATCGCCCGGGTGCTGACGTTCGGGGCGCGGGACGAGCTGATCCGATTCGGCAAGGGGCCGGGAGGACCGATCATCGAGCGACCCCGGCCGTCCGGTCCGGTCGGGCCGGTCGGGCCGCTGGATCCCGGCCCACTCGGCCCGATCGGCCGCCCCCGCCCGACGCCGACGCTTCCGACGCGGCCGGACCTCGGCCGGCCCGAGGTCCCACCGCCGGAACGGCCGCAGCTACCGACCCCGTCAGACGCCGAAGACCCGACCGACGAGGCCGATGTCCCGGAGGCCGCCCCGCAGACCGAGGTTCCCGACGACGTGATCGAGCGGGCTGTTCTCGTCTCCAACACGATCCTCACCAGCGTCGAGCTGCCCAGCGCCGCCAAGCTCTACGGCATGGCGGTCAGCGCTGGGCTCGCGCCGCACCAGGCGCGTGCGCTCGTCCAGACGCAGCTGGTCCGCGCCGGGGGCAATCAGACGGCGGCGCTGGCCGGCGGGTTGGAATCCCTCACCGGCGTCGCCGAGGTCGGCCCCACCGTCACCGAGCAGGTCGAGGCCGCGCACCCGGTGGAGGGTCTGCTCTCGCTACTGCTGCGCAACCGTCGCTTCACCCCGGTCGAGCCGCCGCTGACCGGCCCGTCGGTGATCGGGCCCTCGACGGGACCGTCGGTGATCGCCGCGCCGCCGCCCGACCCGAAGCGCCACTCGCTGGTCGTCATCGGGGGCAGCCGGGTCGGTGCCGTCGGCAACGTGACCACGGCGGGTGTCCACCTCCATGACGCGGGCCAATCGATCGAGAACAACCTCTGAGGAGCACCTGATGCCACCACCGACCAGCCTGACCGCCGCGCACCTCGGTCGCGCGGTGGTACCGGCCGCCCCGGACGAGTCCGGGGCGGACCCGATCCCACCGCTCACCGCGGGCGTCGACCGTATCGACGCACTGCTGCGGATCACCGAGGCGTGGCGAGGGCGCCTTCCCACGCTGCCCGAGCCGGACCGGCCGCAGAGCCTGGCCGAGGGGGTCCAGGCCGCGCGGCGACGCCTGCGCGACGAGCGGATCCGGCTCGACGTCGACGAGCTGTCGGCCCGGCGCTTCGTGCTCGACCAGGTGCTCGCGGGCCTGCGATGAACGGATCCGCGCCGTGACACTCCGCGCTCAGCTCGAAAGCTTTCCGCCGGACGCCCCGCTGCTGGTCTTCACCACGCTGGGCCATGTCTACGTGGGCTCGGTGGTCGACATCGAGGACGACGCGATCCGCCTCGCTCGGCCCGACGGCCTGACCGACATCGTGCTCAACCTCGGCGACGTCTCCGGCGTCCGGCTGACCGTCGAGGAACCGGAGAGGAGGCCGAGATGACCGACGTGGCCATGGAGGACCTGGTCGCCGCCCTGCTCGACCGGCTGGAGAACCGGTACTACGGCAAGTACCGCGGCTACGTCCACGACGTCGCCGACCCGGAGAACCAGGGCCGGATCCGGGCGATCGTCCCGCGTCTGCTCGGACCGTCGACGCCCACCGGCTGGGCGCTGCCTGCCGCGCCCTACGCGGGCCCCGACCAGGGCTTCTTCGCGGTGCCCGACCCTGGGGTCGGGGTCTGGATGGAGTTCGAGGAGGGCGATCTGTCCCGGCCGATCTACTCCGGCCTGTGGTGGGGCTCGCCCGGCGGCGACGACGTCGGCGGCCCGGACAGCACTGCCCGCGCAGGGGCACCCCCGACGGCCGCGCCCCGCACACCGGAGACACCGCAGCACGACTACCCCCGGGAGACCGCCACGCCGAAGGTGCGCATTCTCAAGTCCGCCACCGGGCACCACATCGTCCTGGACGACCGGCCGGACTCGGAGCGGATCGAGATCCACGACAGTCAGGGCAACCGGCTCATCCTCAGCCGGGAGGGCCTGGACCGGATCATGAGCAATGAACGGGTCCTCAACAAGGGATCGCGGTCCGAGGAGATCGACGGCGACGCGCTGCTCGACCTCGCCGGACGGCAGACCGAGATCGTCGGCGGCGCCCATACCCGGACGGTCTCGGGGAACAGCGCGGTCTCGGTCGAGGGCAACTTCACCGAGACGATCGGCGCGACCGCGTTCGTGCGCAACGTCGACAAGAACGGCACGTCGATCGCGGTCGGCGGTCCGCTCACCGAGGCGATCTCCGGTTCGCACAGCCGGACCGTCGCGGGCGCCGCCACCGACACGGTCGTCGGTGGCTACGGCCTCAGCAGCACCGGTCCGATCAGCCTGACGTCGGCCGGCCCGGTGAAGATCGCCGCGGGCCTGCCCGACCTGACACTAACCGCGCTCTCGATCGACGCGCTGGCCGGCAATCTCTCGGTGAACACCAAGCTGGGTCTGTTGCAGCTCGGCGGCTTGTCAGCTACCTCACCGGTGGTGATCGGCGACGGCCTGGCGATCCACCTGACGATGCTGGCGCAGATCCTCAAGGCGGTGAACCCGTTGACGGTCGCCGCCTACGGTCCCGCGCTGGACGTCTGGGCCGCGATGACCCCGCTGCTGGATCTCTCGTACTTCGCGCTGGTCAAGCGCTTCCCGGTGGGCTGACGTGATGGCGGGCGACCGGAAGAGAGAGAACGCGGGCTGGCGTCCGTTCGATCCGGCGCAGCTGGTGGAGCGACTGGCCCAGGCGAAGGCACTGCTGGAGAGTGCCGCGGTGGCGGCCGCGGCCGACGACGGTGCCCGGCTGACCGCAATGGCTGAGCTGCAGCGCCGGCTGGAGGAGGAGCGTCATGTCGACGCGAACCGGCGACGCTACCGCTGACCTGCTGGCGCTGCTCACCGCGCACTGCCCGGACGTCGCGGAGGAGACGCTGGCCCGGCTCGCCACCGCCGCGGTGGCGGTGGGAGAGGCAGCCGGTGGCGGCGGCTCCGGCGACGGCGGCGCGGACCCCGGCGCGGAGCCCGACGGCGGTTCGGTGCCGCTCCGCTGGAGCCAGCTGACACTCGGGCAGATCCCCGGCCTGGCCGAGGTGGTCTCGGCCGCGCAGGTGCCGGTCCAGGTCGTTGCCGCGCTGCTGGAGCTGGCCGCCGGCATTCTCGAGGTCGTCTCGAAGCTGCTGATCAGCTTGCCGGACCCGATCCGCGCGCTGATCCTGGCCGCAATCGAGCTGATCACGACGATCATCGACGACCTGCTCCGGTCGGGCGCGTACGTCTACGTCGACGCCCCCGGGCTGCTGTCGAACGTCGTCACGGTCCGCGAACTCGGTGGCAGCGAGCCCGACATGCCCCAGTGGCTCGCCGGCGACAAGCCGCTGCGGCCCAACCGGCCCGCGGACGGCTTCGCTCAGTGGGCGCACCGGTTCCGCCAGTCGTTCGACGACCCGGGCGACCACGACCGGCCCACGTTCTCCGACGGGGCACCGGTCGAGGCGCTGTTCATCGTCGCGACCGCACCGAACCTGCCCGACCTCGCCGCGCTCGGCCCGCTGCTGGCCTCACTTTTCGACGCCAAGGCGTTCGGCAAGGCCTGGGAGCACTTCGCCGCGACCTACCCGACCTGGCCGGACGATCCGGACCGCAGCCGCCTGCGCGCCCATTCGGTGCGCCCGGACTGGCGGTCCTGGGAGCTGCGCGACCTCGGTGGTGACGCCGGCTACCCGCTCCGTCTGCTGGAGAAGATCCCGGTCTGGCTGGAGGCGTTGCTGCTGAACGTCGACGGCGTCGTCGCATTGATCAAGGCGCTGGTCGAGGCCGTCCGGCTGAAGATCGACGTCCTCCGGCAAATCGTCACGATCCTGCAGCAGGTCATCGACACCCTGGCCGCACTGACCGCGACCGGCCTGCACTGCCTGTTCGTGGCGACCGACGAGGGTGTGGACGGCCTGGTCTCCGCGTTCCTGGAGGCCACGAACCGGCCCAACACCGCACCGGACGGGTCGGTGACGACCGCGAACGCCGTCGCGGGCGTGTGCCTGCTGGCCGGGACCGCCGAAATCGCGCCGATCTGGGCGCTGCTCGGCCAGGGCAAGACCGCCGAGCAGGCGTTCGTGGGGCTGACCGAGGACTGGAATGCCCTGTCCGACCAGGCCGAACGGTCTGCGGCCGACGCTGCTGCGCTGGCCGGGACCGCCTGGAAGGAACTCGAAACGACCTCGGCCGGGCCGACGGCCGAACTCGTCGCGCTGGCCGGACCGCTCGGCCGCACCGCCGCCGAGGTGGCCGAGGCCGCCGGCATCTCCCGCGGTGATCTGGTCACCGGCTTGGAGCAGCTACTCGACGAGGGTGTCCGGCTCGACCCGGCCACGCTCGCCTATGTGGAGGCGACCCGCCGGGCACGGCGGCGGGGCAACCGGTCGCTGGCGATGTCACTCGGCACCCGTCCGGCACCCCCGGGAGGCCGGTCATGAGGGTCGCGCGCGCGTTCCGCCGGGAGCTGGACCTCTGGGCCACCGGCTGGCAGCAGGTCGAGACGTTCCTCGACCGGATCGACGCCGCGCGGGATGCCGACGACCCGCACGCCCGGGTCGCCGAGGCGCTGCTCCGGGTCGCCGACGTCGTCGAGCGGGGCCACGCGCGCCGGGACCCACCGACCGCGCTCAGCCCTCCGGTGGTGGAGGCGCTGCCCGGGCACCACTGGAGTCCGGGCAGCCAGGCAGTCGTCGGGACCGACAGCACGTTCGCGTGGGCGCCGGAGCAGCGTCGCTGGCGGGTGCCCGGCACCGACGAGCTGGAACTCGCCGTCGCGCAGCTGCGGACCAGCGTCGACGACGGCGACGTGACCGTCCACGACCAGGTACGGGTCCCCCGCGAGCGGCCGATCTTCACCCGATCCGCGCAGCCGGGCGATCCCCCGGCGCTGCTCCGGCTCCCGGCCTACCCGGGTGGGACGGCCGGGACGATCGTCGGCGGCGGCCGGACCGTGGACGTCGCGCCGCTTCCCGACGTCGACGCGGACACCGCAAGCCTGTTCGGCCAGGCCGCCCGGTTCGCCGCGGCGATGGTCGGGGTGCCAGGGCAGGACGAGGACGAGGACGAAGACCCTCCGGAGCCGGTCCTCGCGTGGAGCGCGCTCTGCGTCCGTCGCCGGTTCGCCGCGCGCGACGGGGAGATCCCGATCAGCGCCCGGCCGGGTGGTCCCGCGCCGCTCGCCACCGGTGTCGGCCCCACCGCGCGGGCCGTCGTCGCCGGGCTGCGGGCACAGACGATGACGTCGTCGGTCGCGACCGGCCTGTTGCTCGGTGTCGCGGCCCATGCTCGACAGGCGCTGGCCGACGCCGTTCCGGACGCCGCCCGGCTCGTGGACGTGGCGACGATCCTGGACTCCGAGGGCTGCCGCACGCCCGACCTGCCTGACCGGGTCCGGGACGCGGCGACGGCGCTGACCGGCGCCGAGACCGCCTGGCGCGGGCTCGCCGAGGCTGCGGACGCGCTCCGGCTGAGCCTCGCGTCGGCGTCCGCCCGGCAGGCGCTCGAATCCGCCGCGGACGCGGTGGCGTCGGCCGCAGGCCCACTGCTGCTGACGATGCCGGTCGAGCTCGGGCAGGTACGGATCGATCTGGACGCGGCGATCGCGGCCCGGGTCGGCTACCCGGACGGCACACTGCGGATGCTGCGGGCACTGGAGGGCGCGTTCACCGCGAGTTGGCCCGGTTGGCTGCGCTGGTTCCGGCTGCGCTACCAGGCTTTACTCGCGCCGCTGGCGACCCGCTTCCGGGCGCCGTTCGTCACCGGTGTCCGTGCGCTGGTCAACGGCGGGGACACCGGCCTGATCTACCAGGGCCTGACGCTCGGGGACAATGCGACGGCCGGCGTGGAGCTGGTCCCGACCGGGCAGCCGTCGTCGCTCGGCCGCTCGCTCGTCGAGCTGGAACCCGGCACGGTCGGAGTGATCGGCGGCGACCGGCCGGCAGCCGTCGTCGTGCTCGGCGTCGACCGGATCGACCGGCAGCTGGCCCTGAACATCGCGCCGCTGCGCACCTCGACCGAGACGGACGGTCCGGGTGCCCCGGGCGTGGTGCCGGTCGGGTCGCTGCTCGGGACGGTGGCGCCGGGCCTGTCCGAGGCCGAGCTGCGCACTGGCGAGTCGACGCTCGGTGCCGCCGCCGACGGGCCGCTACACGAGGCCATCGCGCTCTGGTCGCGGCTCTGCCTGGTGTACGGGCGTGCGCTGGTGGACGACGAGGTGGCCGGCGGCGACGGTCTGCGGTCGATCACGGAGCCGACCTCGGCGCCGCTTCAGACCGTGTCGCTGCACGGGTCGGTGCCCGCCAGGGCGAGCAGCCTGGTCCTCGCGGGCCTGGGACCGCCGTTCTGGAGCCTGCTGGACGGCGAACCGACGCCGCTGATCGGCCGACCGGGTGAGCTGCTACTGGTGCGGGGCACGGCGGGGTCGGGGTCGGGTGAGCTGGTGGTGCAGGGCGTCGTCGAGATCGAGCGGGTGATCCGCACCAGCGCCGCTCTCCTCGACCGGATCGACACGTCCGCGGCGGGCGTGCTCTCCACTGACCCTGCCGCGCTGCCGGGGCCGGAGGGCGGTGCTGCCCCGGACGGCGCGGGGCCGTGCCTGATCTGCGGGCCTCAGGAGGACGTGGCGGTGGTCGTGCTGCGGCGGTCCTGGCTGACCGAGCCGGTGAGCGGCCCGGTGACCCTGCGGCGTGACTTCCCCGGATTCGACCTGCCGAGCCTGGCGACCAAGCGGTTGCTGCCTCTGGACCTGCTGGCCGACGTACTCGGCTCCGACGCCGCGAGCACCGGCCCGGCCGACGTCGTCCCGGCCGACGAGTTCACCGCCGCGCTGGAGATCTTCACCGGGTGGACGCAGCATGCGCTCCGCGACTGACCTCGCGCGGGAGGGAGGACGACGATGACAGGAACCGACGACGCGTACCGGGCCGCGCTCCTGCTGCGTGACCTCGACCGGGTGCTCCATCCGTTGCCGCCGGTGGGTGGGGAGGACTTCCGGGTGCAGCCGACGACACCCGGTCCGCTGCCGCCGACCGGTGCGCCGGGCGCCGTGCCGGGCAGTGCCTCGGGCGCCCCGGTGGCGCGCGCGGCGTCGGAGTGGACGGCCGGACGCGATCGGCGTCGCGCCGACCGCCGGAGGCCGGTGGTGGTGCCGTGGGTGGAGCGGGCCGAGCCCGGTCCTTCCGAAGAGTCCGGTCGGCCGGGCCCGCGCCCGGCTGATCGCGACGGTCCGGTCGTCGGCCGATCCGCGCCGCGTGCCGATCCGCCGCCGGAACCGAGGACCGACGCGCGGGTCGTCCCGCCGAGAGATCCGCCCGGGCCGCCCCGGACACGCGTACGGTTCCCGTCCCCCGGGTCGCCGGAGCCGCCTACGTGGCTGGAGCCACTCGGGCCGCCCGGGTCATCGCAGCGCGAGGCGTCACCGCGCGGGGATGCACCGCGGGTCGACGCGAGCGAGCCGCTCGGGGCCGACCGATCGCTCGCGCCGGGCAGTCCCCCGGAAGCCATCCGGACCCGGGCGGACGGACTCCGTGGCGGATCCGTTCCGCTCCCCCGACAGATCCCGGTCACCGGTGTCGAACCGGTCGATCGAAGCCCGGCCGAGGCTCCGGACGTTTCCCGCGTCGAACCGCGGCTGGAGCTGCCCGCGCCGCGCACCCCGAACCTGCCGCCCGCCCCGGAGGCACCGTCCACGCCGGACGCACTGGCAACACCGGCAGCACCGGGAACATCCCCGGCACCGAAGGTACCCGGTTCACCTACCGGACCTGGGGTAGCACGACTCCCGGCCCCGCGTCCCGCTGAGCGCCTCCCCACTCAACCGGTACCCCCCGAGCCGACCCTTTCCGACCTTCCTGCCCTCGCGGCCGAGCACCCCGGTTCACCGCCGACACCATCCGACCGGCCGCACGTCCCTACCAGGCTCAGTCCTCCGCCGCACGGCAACCCGGTCCGCGACGCGCCCGCCCCCGAACACATCCGACGGCCCGAGCTCCCGCCACCTCCTCCGAACCTCGTCGACGCGACCGCGCCCGCCGTCGCCGAGGAACAGGCCAATGACGTTGAACGGGTCGTCGCGGTGGACCCCATCGACCCCGTCGACACCGACCACACGGTCGCGCCGCCCCGAACCCGACCGGCTGCGAGGCCCCTGCGCGGGCGCGGGATCACGACCGAGCTAGGCCCGGACCCGGCGCCGGGCCGCCTGCACCGCCGGTTCCAGGATCGGTCGCTGCGGAGGCTCGGATGAGCCCACCGGTGCCGCCGACCATGCTGCTCGCCCACGTCCTCACCGCGCTCGGCGACTGGCTACCGCGCCACTTCGGACCGCTGCTGGAGGCCGACCGGTTCACCGACGGCTGTGCGGTCCTGGCGCGGCTGGCAACCCCGGAGGGAGCCGCCGCGGCGTCCGGCTGGCTGGACCCTCCCGAGGCGGCCCGGCTCACCGACCTGATCCTCGCGCGCTGGGCCGTGCTGGGCCCGGTCGAGGTACTGCCGCTGGCCGTCGTCGTCGGCCCTGACGAATCCCACCACGAGTACCGGCTGGCCACCTACGGGCTCGACGACGGCTGGACCGCGCGATGGAGCGGGCCGGTGACACCCGCCGCCGACGGCCGCACAGCCACGAGCACCGG
This sequence comes from Cryptosporangium minutisporangium, assembly GCF_039536245.1. NCBI lineage: Bacteria > Bacillati > Actinomycetota > Actinomycetes > Cryptosporangiales > Cryptosporangiaceae > Cryptosporangium > Cryptosporangium minutisporangium. The sequence continues at coordinate 184,519 of NZ_BAAAYN010000024.1, forward strand.
CCGGGACGACCCGGACGCCCGCGTCACCGCCCGGGTCTTCGGTACCTCCGCCGTAGGCCGGGTCATCCTGGGGGCCCACGAAGTTCGTCCGGCACACGATACTCGGCCGGCCCACGGGAATCGGCCGGCCCAGCCCGCCCCGGAGTCGATGCGGTGAGGACCCCGGCGCCGTCTCCCCGCGTCCCTCGCCGGCCACCCGTCCGGGTGCCCGCGACGGATCCGCCGGCGCCGGAGCCGAGCGACCACGTCCGCGAGCCAGCGACGACCACCGGCCCCCGCGCCGCGGCCGCCACGAACTTCCAGGGCCGTACAGTCACGGTTCCGCCCAGCGCGGGCAGCCGATACGCCCCCGAGCCCGACGCCGTCCGCGGCCAGTTGGGCGCGGGCGAGACACTACCCACGCACCTGCGAGCGGCGGCGGAGGCCACGACCGATCGCGAGCTGGGCGAGGTTCGCGTCCATCGGGACACCGCGGTCGCGGCGGATGTCGGTGCACGTGCGCTCACTGTCGGCGCCGACATCGCGATCGCCCCCGGCGAACCGCAGCCCGGAACCGCGGCGGGTGACCGCCTGCTCCGTCACGAGATCGGCCACGTCCTCCAGCAGCTGGACGGCCCTCCGCACGCGGCGCCGGGCCTACCCGGTCCCGCCGCGGAGACCGAGGCCGACGAGATCAGCGACGCGATGGCGGCCGGCCGCCGCCCGCTCACCGTCACGCCGCTCGGCGGCCACGCGGTACAGCATCAGGACGTACCGGACGCCGGGCCCTCCTCGGAGGCGTTCGAACCGGTCAGCACATTCGTCCTCGACCCAGCGCTGGAGGCCGCACCCCCGGCAAACGTCACGACCCACGTCCGGGTGGTCGGACCCGCCGCGACCGGGGTGGACCGGTACGTCCAGCTCGACCGGCCGGTGCGCACCGCGGAGCGGATCACGGTCTACGCGGTCCCGCTGGCCGACGTCTACGACAACCCCGACGAAGCGGCGATGGCCACCGCGAGCGACCCGTTCCGGATCCCGCCGGATCTCCCAGAGGGCGCACCGGCCTGGACGCTGAACGGCTCGTTCATCGTCAGCGCGGTCACCGACGAGTACGCGTTCACCACGCAGCCAACCCCGGACGCCGTCGGCGCCGGCGTGGTCGTGGTCGTCGACACCTCTTCCGGCCGGATCCTGCTCGACGCGGGTCAGCAGCTCAGCACGCCCGCGCTCGCCGCACCGGTCGGCGCGGAGATCGCCCGGCGGCTCGGCGAGACCGCCCCGGTCCGGCGCTTCGACGAGGCCGTGCTGATGAAGGGCGCACCGAACGGCCACAACCTGCCGTTCGTCGCGGAGCGGTTCGCGATCGGACAGATCCGCGCCACCGTGGATCAGTACGCCGATCCCCGCGCCCGCGAAACGCTCGACGCGGTCCGCGGCGCCGAGGCCGAGTACCGGCGCTGGCTGGAGTCCGACCTACGAGCCCGGCTGGACACCGAGCGGGCGGCGTGGGAGGCGCGGCAGCCGATCGCGGCCAACGCCGCGATCCGCGAGGTGCGCTGGAACCACTACGTCGAGTCCCAGGTGAGTGCGCTGCTCGGCACCGTCGTCCCGCCGGCGCTGATGCTCGCCGAGGAAACCGGCGGGCTGGTGACGCTCACCGGCGCGCCGGTGGATCCCGCAGCGGGGCCGACCGCCATCGACGCGGCGATCGTCGACCGACTCGACACCGAGTGGGAGAAGGTCCCCGACGAGGTGGTCATCGGCATCGGCGGCGGCGGGATGTACTTGCTCGACTCGTACGGCGTGATGCTCAAGCCCCGGCAGGCCCCGGTGCCGGACGTCACGGTTCCGAACCTGCGGCCGACCGGCCCCACCGGCCCCCAGCCGATCGGGGCGAAGACCCCCACCAGCTGGATGGGGATACCCGCGCTGGGAAAAGCAGCGCTGATCGTCGTGCGGACCAACGTCGGCATGGGCTTCATCATGGACGCGGGCACCGAGGTCGAGCGCTTCCTCCCCGTGGAAGCCGCCCGCCGGATGGCCATCGAGCTCGGAGTCTCCACTCTCGACGCGATCCTGACCAGCCATGCCCACGACGACCACGTCAACGTGATCCGCAGGCTGATGGCCGAGCACAACATCCCGCCGGACCGCGTCATCGTCTCCCGAAGCTGGACCGGGCTCAAGACGAAGGTCTACACGGACCTCATCACCGATCTCCGGACCAGAGCCGGCGCCGAGCCGGTGCGCACCCGGCTGGGGCCGACGTGGGAGCCGGGCCTCGACCTGACCGGGCCGAAGGACAGCGTGACGACCACAGGCGTTCAGCTCGGCGGCGGTCGCAGCGTGGAGATCTTCGCGCTGGGCGGCGCCCAGTCGGACTACCAGGCCAAGATCGCCGCCGGCAAGAGCCCCGGGAAGCTGGTCGACACCGGGAGCTTCCTCTACCTCTTCGGCAACGAGACCTCCGGCAATCGAGCGATCGTCCTGGGCGATCTGCGGGGCGCCGACTTCTCCGCGTTCTTGAAGGACACGGCGCCGGGCGCAGCGCGCCTGGATGCCGCGCTGACCGGCGTCAAGGTGCTCGTCGGTTTCGGACACCACTTCGGTCTGGCCGCTGGCAAAAGCGGAAGCGAGGATGTCAAAGGCATGGAGCTCCTCCTGCGGCGCCTGCTCCTGCGCAACGGGGAGCTCACGATCGTCATCCAGAGCGACGCGGAATTCTCGTTCGGCAAGACCCCCACCGCCCCGAACGCCCAGGCGCTGCTTGAGTTCGTCACCCGCCTGGGCGCGCGGGTCGTGTTCGCGGGCGAGCCCACCAGCCCGACGCCGGGCGGCGAGGCCGTGCTCAGCTCCGACCTCACCGTGCGCACGTCGGGCACCGGGATCACCCAGTACTCGGGCGAGGCACGCACCGTGGCGGTGCTGGAGCGGCTGCAGATGCTGCACGAGGCGAAGCGCACGGTGTTGAGCGACGCCGAGATGGGTCCCCGGCACCTGCGCAGCACGCTCCCGGCAGCGGACCTCGTCGCCGGGCTGAACGCCGAGATCGCCTACCTGGAGTCGCGCCTCAACGAGCTTGTCACGCTGCGCGGGAACGAGTTGATCGAGGCCCGCGGCACCGAAATCAGCGCGGGGAAGAAGGCGGAGTTCCTCGCGGACCCCGAGCGGGCCTCCGTCCGGGCGGGCGTCACCGCCGACCAGATCCACACCGAGTTGCAGCGGGTCGGCGCGATCGAGGCGGCTCTCCCCGGCGACGTTGTCACACATCTCCGGGCGGCGATCCGCCTCGGCTCCACGCTGACGATCGAGGCGGAGCTGTCGGCGATCCCACGCGGCGTCACCGAGGCGATCGCCCGGCTCCCGGAGCCGCGCCGCGTCGCCCTGGAGCGTATCTACCAGCAGCTGAAGGACGCCGGAGCCACGATCGACGGTGACCGGGTCCCGGCGGACAAGCGGCTCGACCTGATGACCCGCACGACCGCGCTCCGGACCGAGCTGGCGGCAGCCGCGAACGAGTTGACCGGGCCGGAGCGCACGGTCCTCGACGGCGAGCTCCATCGGGTGGACGCCGTGCTCGAGCGGTTGAGCGAGGGCGTGCTGCGGCGCGAGTCGATCACCCGGAACGCCGCGGGTGAGCAGGTCAAGACCGAGTTCCTGATGAAGGCACCGGACAAGATCGACCGCGTCTTCGGCCGGATCGGTCAGGGTTTCGGCGCGCTCATGGTCATCCACAGCGTGGGCGGGCTGGCGTCCACGGCCGGTGGCGTCGCGAGCGGAGAGGCGACGATCCCGGAGGCGATCCTCCGCACGACGCACGACGCCTGGGGGATCTCGATCGGAATCCGGATGTTCCGCGTCCAGGAGGTGGCCCAGAAGGAGTTCGTCGCGTTGGCGCTGCTGGAGGTGGGCGCCGCCTGGATGTCCGATCAGGGGACGGAGGAGGAGCAGAACTTCAGGATCCTCCGGACCACACTGCACAGCACCGTGAACTTGCTCTGCATGAAGGCCGGCATGTCGATCATGTCGGCGGCTGCGGTCATGCCGCCCTCCCCGGTGAAGGCGGTCACGATGAGCGCCGGTCTGGCGGTCACGCTGGCCGGCGAGCCGCTCCTCGCGTTGGCCCATCTGGACGACGATCTGGTACGCCTCACGGCGTTCGGGCCCGGCGCGGTGACTCACGTCTATCAGGACATCGGCGCGGTCCTCGACGAGTACGAGATGGCGATCGGAAGCAAGATGCTCGCCGAGCGGGACGAGGCCTCGTTCACGCAGCTGGGCTCGGACCGGGCGGCCGAGCTCAAGGCGGCGGCAACCGAGGCGAAGATCCGGCACACCATCCGGGCACGCTTGAAAGAGCACCAGCTGATCGGGCTGTTCGAGGGCGCCTACGCGGCGGCCGCCGACTCCTACATCGGACTCCGCACGCTGGACGCGCTCGCGGCACGGTTCGCCCGGACGCGCGGAGCCGCGACGATCGGCGATCCCGACCAGCCGGGCGTCCAGGCCCGGTTCCTGGCGCTGGACGCCAAGCTCGACCTCAGTGGCTACGACGCGACGCGCATCGCGGCAATGGATCAGTGGACGGAGCTCCGCAAGCGGCTGACCACGCTGGAAGGGCAGCTCGACGCGGCGTCTCCGAAGTGGGACGAACTGTTCGAGGCGATGGACAAGGTCCAGCAGATCCTGGACAACGCCCGCTACCGGATCGAAGTGCCACCCGGCGGGCAACGACCGGTGCCGATGATCCGTCCGGGCACCCCGGCCTACTCGGCCTACACCGAGAAACTCGCCGAGTTCGAGAGCCGGATGTCGGCAGTACTACGCCGGGCGGCCGTGCTCGGAGGTGGGCCGGGCAAGCCGGTCGACGTGACGACCGCCGCGTATACGGGACTGGCACGCGACGCCGTCGACCCACGCGCCGCCGTGGCCCGGCTTCAGTCGCTCCGCACCGCGTATGACGCCAGGGTCGCCGAGGGCGTGGCGGCACTCCCGACGATGTCCAAGGCTGAGACCTGGTCGGACTCCTATCGCCTCGGGCAGCGCAGCGAGCAGGCGTTCCGCGAGCACCCGGACCTGTTCCACCGCCTGCGCCTGACCGAGATGGCCCTGCGCTCGTCGATCGCCCAGGCCCGCTCCGCAGCCGCGACCACGGGCACCGATCCGACCGTCGCCGGGCTGATCGAGCGGGAGGCCGCCGCCGCCGAACGAGCGATCGAGGAGCGCCGGGTGAGCTCCGGCCTCATCCTGCCGTCCGAACTCGACGCCGAGCTGGCAGGTCGCCGCGCCACCGAGGACCGCACGCTCGCCGCCCGGATCGACGCCGCCTACCCGAGAGCCCGACTCACCGGTGCAGGCGCAGAGCCCGCCCCGCTCGCTCCCGAGGAGATCAAGGCCCTACGCGGCAGCGAGCTGAGGGACCTCGGCGGTCGGCTGTCCTCCACCGAGCAACAGCTCACGCGGGCCTGGGAACTGCTCACGCCGATGCGTTCGGTGCCACTGGCCAACCCGACGCTCGATCCCGAGCAGATGAGCCGGCTCGAACGCCAGCTGATGGTCATCGACACCTCCCCGTTCCTGACCTGGAACGCGGGCTGGATCAAGCACACCTCCGAGTACACCGTGCCCACCGGCTACCAGCCGGTCGTCGCCAGAGTCGGCGGTGACGAATACGGAACCACGAAGTGGGGGCTCCTCCCGATGATGTACGGCACGGTCATCGCGATCAACGCCGATGCCGTCGCGCTACTCGGCCCCGAGCCCGTGTTCGTCGCGCTCGCGCACATGCGGGAACTCCGCCCGGACGAGCTCCGGCTCACGGGGGCAGGTCGGCCTATCGCGTCCACCAACCGCTGACCGTCACTCGATCTCGGCGTCGACGACGACAGAAGCCCGGACCGGATGGTCGTGGCTGCTCCAGAACCGGTGCAGTAGGTCGAAGTCGTGGCTCTCCTGCACCCGCAGCCGCGCCACCCTGCCGTGCACCGGAGCGAGCGCCATCCCGCCCAGCGCCTCGTGCACGACGCCGAGCAACTCGGTCTCCTCCTCGGCCAGGTGCGACCACGCCGACACGATGAAGCCGGCCCGCAGTCCGTCCGCGCCGCGCCGGGCGGCGAGCCGGAACAGTGCGATCGAGACCGCCGGCCGCTTCCCGGCGAGCCGCTCGTCGGTGGGCGAGCCGTGTACCAGGTGAATCTGTTTGAGGAATCGTCCGCGCAGGCACGCGTCCAGTTGGTCGTGCAGGTCGTCGAGGACGGCCCGGAGCAGCTCACCGCGGTCCGGCTGGCCGTCGGTCCCGCGGGGGTGACGGGACAGCCGGCCCAGCTCCAGCAGCTCCACCGCGATCGCCCGCTCCAGGTCGTCCTGGCAGAGCGGCGCTCCGCGCCGGTGGGCGGCGAACACGGCCTTCAGCGCGGCGTTGCGGATGTCCCCGCCGGCCAGCCGGTGCGCCTTGGCCAGCCGTCCGAGATCGACGTCGTCGGCCAGGGTCAGCCGATCGGGGAGCAGGAGCCGCCAGATCCGCTCCCGCTCGTCGGCCTCCGGGAACGGGAACTCGACCCGGACCTGGAACCGGCGCAGGAACGCCTCGTCGATGCCGCCGCGGAGGTTCGTCGCGAGGATCGTCGTGCCGTCGTGCAGCTCGATCCGCTGGAGCAGGTAGCCGACGAGCATGTTCGCGAAGTGCTCACCGGCGTTCGAGGCCTTCTCGACCCGGTTGGAGAACAGCGCGTCGGCCTCGTCGAAGAACAGCACCGCCGAGGCGCGCTCGGCCTGCGTCATCACCTCGTCGACGTGTTTCTCGGTCTCGCCGATGTACTTGCTCACCAACTGCGCCAGATCGACGGTGTGCAGCGGCCGGCCGAGCGTGGCCGCCACCGCCTCGGCGGCCAGCGTCTTGCCCGTACCGGAGAGGCCGGAGAAGAGCGCGACCGGTCCACGCTGCAGCCGGAACCGCCGCTCCAGGTCGAGCTCCTCGGCGATCCGGTCGCGATGGCGGGCATAGTGGACCAGCCGGTCGAGCGCCTCCCGCGTGGTCTCCCGCAGGACGAGGTCGTCGAAGCCCCGGATCGGTACCGTGCGCTGGCTGAGCCGCACGTGCTCCAGCCCGAAGCCGGCGGCGATCCGGTCGAGGTCGGCGAGCGTCGGGGTGGGTGGGGCGAGGCCGAACACCTGCCGGACGCCCCGTGCGTCCAGGCGGTGGCGGGTGGCCAGCTCGGCGGCGTCCGGGGCGGCGAGCGCAATGCCGCGTAACGCCGCCTCGGCGGTCCAGGCATCGCGGCGTCCGGCCCAGGTGGGCGACGCCGCCTCCACGTGCGGTGCGGCCACCGGGATCGCCTCGCGACTGAGCAGCCACGCGCCTCCGCCGACGCCGCTGACCAGCTCTTCGACCGTCCGGACGACGGCGTCGACCGCGGGCTGCTCCAGGGCGCTCAGATCCAGCAGCGGGCACGCGTCGGTCGCGACGCCGACCCGCCAGGCCGCCGTGGCCACGCCGACCGCCGTCTCCGGTGCCGGGGGGACGCCGATCTCGACCACCCGTCGGTCAGTTCGCTCGCGGGCAGCCGCCGCCAGGTCGCCCGGTCCGAACAGGACTTGCCACCGAGGTTCACCAGGGGCACCGGTACCGACGCTCCAGTGCTGTGCGGTCGCGCCCTCGACCGGCGGTTCCGGCGCGCCGAGCAGCGCGGCGACGACGTCGTCCGCCAGATCCAACGGCCGGGCCAGCGGCGCGAACAGCCCCGGCAGGCGGCGGACGAGGCCGCTGCGCACCAACCGGCCACCGGCGCTCAGCGCGTCGGCCAGCGCCCGGGACCGATCCGGATGCCGACCGAGCAGCGCGTGCACGACGCGTTCGGTCGGACGGGGCTGCCGCAGGTCGTCCTGTAGCACCGCGTAGACCGACTGGTACCGCGGCTCCACATGAGCGGCAAGGAGAACCAGGATCACTTCCAGCTGACGTTCGGTGAGCGCGAGCTCGCGGCCGATCCGGCGCAGCACGTGCGATCCGTCCGGCACCAGCTCGGCCGGCTCACCCGCTGGGATCGCGAGGTCGTTGACCGGCGGGCGCACGAGATCGCGTACCGCAGCCCAGCCGCGGCCACCGCCGCCGGCCAGCCGGGATGCCCGCCGCTCCTCCTCGTCGCAGACCTCGAGAATGCGCTGGTCCAGTCGGCCCAACGCGTCGGCGAGGAAGTCATCGACCATCGGCGCGGCCCCCGCGGTGTCGGCCTCCCGAGCCTAGCTCACCGGGCCCCGGCGTCCTCGGCCAAAATCGCGCGCAGGCGGCGCGCGTCCGCGGCGCAGCCGATCGCCTCGTAGTCGGCGAGCGCGCGGTTCAGGTGCTGGGTGCGGGTGAGCCCGAGCGCCGACCGGGCTTCGCCGCCGAGGTGACGGCCGAGAGCGTCGTGGGCGCCGGCCACCTCGTACGGCATCCCGAGACGCTCGGCCTCCGCGGCGGCCCGGACCCACGCACGTCTCGCGGTCCGGCTCCGGCCGCCCGACTCCGCGAGCCGACCGACACCGAGCAGTGCCCGCGGCCGGGCCACCGGGAACGTGCGCGCGTGGCGCCGGAGCCGACGGTGCGCTGCCGCCGCCATCGCCCTGAGCTCCGCCGGGGCGCCGTGGTCGATCAGCGTCAGACAGACGTCGAGCATGCCGGCGTGTGCCTCGAGCGCGTACGGCACGCTGGGCGAGGGCGCGTCGGCCAGACCGTCGGCGATTCGCAGCTCGCGTATCGCTGCGGAGGTTTCGCCGCAGTGCAGCTGCCGCCGGGCGGTGGCCACGTGCAGACGCGCGGCGTCCACCGCGGTCGCCTTCGGCAGGAGCCGAGACGCCTCGGCGCCCCAGGCCGCGAGCGCGGCGGCGTCCGGATCGGTGCGCAGGTTGGTCTCCAACAGGATGAGCAACGCCCAGAGCTGCACACCGGGGTCGTGCCGTTGCCGCCCGGCCGTCAGCCCTCTCGTGGCTCCAGTGACCGCTTCCGGGTACCGGCCCCGGAGGTACTGAGCGATCGCGACGATCAGCCCGTTCTGATCGGCCAGCCGGTGCAGCGGCGCCCCTCGCTGGAGTTCCAGAGCCCTGGCACCGCCCGACTCGACCGCGGACCAGTCGCCGACCCCGAGCCCGTAGAGACCACCGAGGATGCCGACCCAGCAGGCGGTCAGCGGGTCGTCGCTGCGTTCCGCGGCGGCGCGCGCGGCCCGGAGACTCCGGCCACCCGAACGACGGAAACGTGCCGTGCCCACGGTCATCCCCACCCCGGCCTCGGCGCGAGCCACGAGGTCGGCGTCACCGGCTCGCTCCGCGTCGTCCAGAGCCCGGAGCGAGCTGACGAGGACCGGGAGCGGCCCCTCGAGCGTCCAGTACGCCTCGCAGATCGCGAACAGCGCGGCAGCGCGCTCGGTCGCCAGCTCGCGCGTGTGCGCGTCTCGCGCGACCCGGTCGGGGCGGAGGCGGTGCACCGCCCGGTCGCTCACCGCCCTCGCCAGCGCGTTCGCCCAGCCTGCGTGCGAACTCGGCAGCCGAGTGCCCGACGCCGCGAGCGCACGCTCCAGATGGTGCCGCGCGGCGGCCGCCTGGCCGAGTTGCTGCGCGCACTCCCCGAGCACCCGCTGCCAGCGGGCCACGAGCGCTGAGGGCACGTCGTCGCGTCGCAGCGCGGCCCGGACGAACGCCTGGACCTCCCGGAACCGGCCTTGGTTCCGGTACAGCGCCCAGACCCGCATCAGGTGGCTGTCCAGGGCCGCGGGATCGCCGCACCGGACGAACCAATCGGTGGCCACGTGGAGGTTCTCGTCGTCGGCGCCCACCTCCGGGAGCCGGGCGGCGAAGTGCGCGGCATGGCGGCGTCGGACCGCCCTCTCCTGCTCGGGCTCGGCCGCCAGACGCTCGCCCGCGTACTGGCGGAGCAGCTCGTGCATGTCGTACCGGCCGTCCTCGGCCACGACGACCAGCGACTGCTCGACGAGCCCGCCGAGGATCGGGAGATCGGCTCCGGCGACGGCCTCGGCGGCGTCCAGGTCGAAGCCGCCCCGGAACACCGACAGGCGATGCAGCGCCCGGCTCTCGGCGTCGGTGAGGAGCTGGTGGGACCAGTCGATGACCGCACGCAGGCTACGGTGCCGCTGCTCGACGTCGGGCGCTTCGGTGGAGAGCAGCTCCAGTCCCCGGCCGAGCCGGTCGGCGATCGCGTCCGGGTCGGCGCCGCGAACCCAGCGCGCCGCCAGTTCGATGGCGAGCGGCACCCCGTCGACGAGGCGGCACACCCTGGCGACCCCGTCCGAGCCGCCGACACCGAGGCTGCCGGGCCGCACCAGCCGGGCACGTTCTTCGAACAGCTCCACGGCCGGGTATCCGGACGCGGCACGCTCGTCCCCCGGCCGCGGGAAGGCCAGCCCGCGCACCTCGAACACCCACTCCGCTCCGAGGCCCAGCTGCCGCCGGGACGTCACCAGGAGCTGCAGGTCCGGCACGCGACGCAGCAACTCCGAGAACACGGCCGCGGCGCCGCGGAGATGCTCCAGGTTGTCGAGGACGAGCAGCCGTCGCCGACCGGTCAGCTGCTCGGCGATCAGCTCCAGCAGGTCTCCCGGCGCGGACGGCGCCAGCCCGAGCGTGCGAGCGAGATGCGCGACGACCAGGTCGGCGGCGTCGCCCGGACGGGCCGGTGCGGTCCCGACGAACGACGCGAACACCACGTCGTCGCTCGCGCGGCTCCGCCGGGACGCGGCGACCTCCACCGCGAGGCGGGTCTTCCCGATCCCGCCGGGGCCGACCAGCGTCACGAGCCGGCAGGCGGCGTCGTCGAGCATGGAGTGCAGGCGCGCCAACTCCCGCTCCCGACCCACCAGAGCAGTCAGCGGGCGTGGAAGGTCGTCACCCGCGGTCGACGTGGCTGGGGCCGCCAGGTCGGTGAAGCCGCCTGCTCCGGCGATGTCGGCGGCGAGCGAGGCCGTGAGCGCCGACGGTTCGACGCCGAGCTCCTCCCGGAGCAGGTAGCAGCAGGTGTCGTACTGGGCGAGCGCCGCGCTGCGCTGCCCGGCCGTGGCGAGGAACCACATCAGCGCCCGGTGGGCCTCTTCGCGCAGGGGTTCCAGCCCCACCATCCGGCGGGCGGCCTCGATGCCGGCCTCCGTCGCGCCCTGCTCCCGGGCGCGTTGCGCTGCCCGCTCCAACAGCGCCAGCATGTCGGCCCTCGCCGCCGCACGACGGCCGGCCAGCCACTCGTCGAACAGCTCGGCGCCGGGTACCGCGAACCCGTCGAGCAGCTCCCCGCGGCACAGCCGCACGGTCGGCAGCAGGTCGGTGCCGCCCGCGCCGTTCGACCCGGCGCGAGCCGCCCGGCCGACCTCCACCGCGTCGACCCAGACCGGCCGGTCCTCGGCCAGCGTCACGGTCGTCCGGGTGGCGGTGACGTGGTGCGGCAGGATCCGGCGCAGCTTCGTCAGCACCAGCCGCAGATTGGCCCGGGCGGTCTGTTCGGGCAGGTCGCTCCAGAGCAGTCCGGCGAGAGCCGACCGGGAGTGGGCTCGGCCGGTCACCGCGAGATACACGAGGAGCGCGGTGCCCTTGGCCGACGCCAGCCCGACCAGCGGCCGTCCGCTCAGCGACAGTTCGACGCCGCCGAGTACGCGGATGCGGAGCTCTTCGTCCACTGTCGCCACCGCCGTCACCGGGGAGCTCGACTCTAGCGCGGAACACGATCGGGAAACGGTCGGCTAACGGTGCCTTCGTACGGTCCGCCCCACGACGACCGACGAAGGAGCCCTCCATGGCCCTGTCCCACCTGTTCCGCAGCGACCTTCCCGACGTAGAGGTCGGCGGCTCCACCGTGCACGCGACCGTGCTCCGCCACGCAGCCCGGCTCGGCGACAAGCCCGCCCTGGTCGACGCCGCGACCGGCCGGACGATCACTTATCGAGGCCTCGCCACCGGTACCGAGCGGGTCGCGGCCGCGCTCGCGGCGCGAGGCTTCGGGACCGGCGACGTGCTGGCCCTCTACAGCCCCAACCTCCCCGAGTACGCCGTCGCGGCCTACGGAGCGATGGCCGCCGGTGGGATCGTCACCGGCGCCAACCCGATGCTCACCGCGGACGAGCTGGCCGAGCAGCTGGCCGACGCCGGGGCGCGCGTGCTGGTCACCGCGCCGCCGTTCCTGGACCGGGCGCTCGCCGCCGCGGAGAAGGCCGGCGTCGCGGAGGTGGTGGTCTTCGGTGACGCCGCCGGTGCGACGTCGTTCGACACGCTGATCGACCAGAGCGCGCCACCGCCCACCGTCGTCGGCGGCGAGCTGGCCGCGCTGCCCTACTCCAGCGGCACCACCGGTCTGCCGAAAGGGGTGGAGCTGACGCACGCGGGGATGGTCACGAACATCCGGCAGAGCCAGGCCGTGCTGGAGTTCCGCGAGGACGACGTCGTGCTCGCGGTCGCACCCTTCTTCCACGCGATGGGGTTCGGCCTGGTCCTCCCGTGTGGTCTGGCGGCCGGCGCCACGGTCGTGACGCTCGGGCGGTTCAGCCTCGACGGTTTCCTCGCGGCGATCCAGGAGCAGCGGGTGACGGTGACGGTCGTGGTGCCGCCGATCGCACTCGCGCTGGCCGCCCATCCGATGGTCGCCGACTACGACCTGTCCTCGCTGCGGGCGATCGGAGTGGGTGCGGCACCGCTCAGCGCGGCCATCGAGCTGCGGTGCGCCGAGCGGCTCGGCTGCGTGACCGGCCAGGGACTCGGCATCACCGAAGCGAGCGCGCTCCTCACCGTCGGTCCGCTCGACGCACCGCGGCGGGGGTCCGTCGGACGCCTGGTGCCCAACACCGAGGCGCGCATCGTCGACCCGGACAGCGGTGTCGACCTCCCGGCCGGCCGCACCGGGGAGCTCTGGGTACGCGGTCCGCAGCTCATGCGGGGCTACCGCGGTCGGTCCGGCGCCACGGCGGCCACGATCGACGGTGACGGGTGGCTGCACACCGGAGACCTCTGCTACTTCGACGAGGACGGCTACCTCTACGTCGTCGACCGGCTGAAGGAGCTGATCAAGTACAAGGGCTACCAGGTCGCCCCGGCGGAGCTGGAGCACCTGCTGCTCACCCATCCGGCGGTCGCCGACGCGGCCGTGGTGCCCCGCCCCGACCCCGACGCCGGCGAGGTCCCGGTCGCCCACGTGGCGCTGCGGGCACCGGCGACCGCCGAGGAACTCCTCCGGTACGTCGCCGCGCGGGTGGCACCGTACAAGCGGCTCCGGGCGGTTCGGCTGACCGAGTCGGTCCCGAGGTCAGCCGCGGGCAAGCTGCTCCGCCGCGTCCTGGCCGACGGCGAGCGGCGCGACGCCGAGCGATCCGACGCCGAGCGGCCCGACGCGGGAGCCGGGCGGTGACGGCGGTCGCCGGAACCCCCCGCCGCGCCGGCCTGCTCCGCTGGGTGATCAGCCTCGTGGCGACCGCCGCCTCGACCTACGCGCTGGACGCGGTCGCCACGGCCGCCGGAATCGCGCTGGTCGCCTCGGGCCTGCTCGCCGGGCTCGACCACGCGTGGGCGCTCGCGTTCCTCGCCGCCACCTACCTCGCGTGGATCCAAGGACTGCGGACCAGCCTGCCGGCGAACCGGACCCTGCTCACGACGACGGGGACCAGCACGAACGTCCTGTCCAAGGCCGCGCACGACCTGGTCCGGCGTGCGACGACGAACGAGCGGGCCGGGCGGATCGCCGCGGACGCCGGGTACGTGGGCAGCGAGATCGGCAAAGAGGTGCCGTACTACGTCGGTGCGTTCGGCGCCGTCCTCCTCAGCGACTCGGTCGGGTCACGGGAGGCGCTGGTGTTCCTCGGCGGCGCCAACCTCGTCGCCGCCGCGTACGAGTACGGGCTCGGCCGTCTGACCCGGGCGGCTCTCCGCAGGCGACGCCGCTACGCGTCGTTCGAGGCCGACTGGGTGCCTGCCGAGTACCTCGCCGGCTACTACCGCCAGGTGGAGCCGGACGAGATCGCCACGATCGCCTTCCTGGTGGAGGCGGTGCGCCGGGCACCGCAGGGCCGGCCGATGCTGTTCTTCGGCGTCGGTCCGACCCTGCACCACGTGTTCGCGGCCGCTCCCGTGGCCTCCGAGATCCACCTGGCCGACTACCTACCGGCCAACCTCCGTGAGATCCAGCGCTGGATCGACCGGGATCCCGCCGCTCACGACTGGCGCCCGTTCGTCCGTCACACACTGCGCTGCGAGAGCGGCGAACGCGGCGAGGAACCGACGTCCGAGCAGGTGACCGCCCGGGAGGAGCTGGCGCGCGCGAAGATCACCGCGCTGATCCAGGCGGATGCGCGGAATCCGCGTCCGATCGACCGCCGGTACTCCGCGGTCGTCAGCGCCTACTGCGCGGATTCGGCGACCGCGGACCGGACCACCTGGACGGTGTTCATGGGCCACATCACGTCGATGGTCCGGCCCGGAGGGCTGTTCGTCACCGCGGCGCTGCGCCGCTGCCGCGGCTATCACGTCGCGGGAAAGCTCTTCCCGGGTGCGGACATCGACGAGGACGACGTTCGCGCCGTACTCGAGCGGGATTTCGACGTCGCCGACGGGGACGTCGTGGTGCACGAGGTCCCACAGGGCGACGTCCACGGCTACTCGGGGATCGTGCTCGCGACCGCCCGGCGGCGCGCGTGGTCAGGAACGGTCCGGCAGCGGGCGGTGGGCGATCTCGTGGGCGACGTCCGGGGGCATGCCGAGCATCCGGAGCACCTGTTCGGCGAGCTCGTCGGCGTCGGCCTCGACGACGTCCCCACCGGACAGGCGCAGGTGCAGGAACGCGAGCAGTGAGCCGGCCGTGCTGGCCAGTGCCACGTACGCGTTCCGCACGGTGAACTGTCCGGACGCGATACCCCGCTCGATGTCGCGCAACGCCCGGGGCGCGAGCCCGCGGTCGGCCTCCAGATAGGCCATTCCCGACCGCGCCAGAATGCGGGCCATGTGCGGGTGCGTGCCCACCAGGCGGCCGGTCAGCCGCACCGAGGCCGCGAACACCTCGGCCGGGTCCTCGACGTCGGGGAGCAGGTCGTCGAGGTACTGGCCGTGCTGCTCGAGGACCTCCAGGACGGCGGCCTCGAACAACTCGGCCTTGCTCGTGAAGTGGTTGTAGAACGACCCGAGCCCGACGTCGGCGGCCTCGGTGAGCTCTTGAACGCTGAGGTCGGTACTCCCCCCGCTGGCCAGCACGTCGCGGGCGGCCGTGATCAGCGCCTGGCGCGTCCGGGCCTTTCGGCGGGCGACGCGGTTGGCTCCCTGCCGTGCGTCGGTCTCAGCGGTCACCCCCCGACTGTAGAGGAGGCTCTTGACAGAGGGTTTCATCAGAGTTGAAGATTTCGTCACTTTGATGGGTAGCCCGAGGACGAGGGGGCGTCGCGATGGCCGAGCCAGCGACCGCGCACGAGAACCTGCACAGCGAGCACGGCGCCCACCGCGGCGAGCATCCCGGCCGCGCCCGGAACCCGGTGATCAAGGTCGCCGACCTGGCGTGGCTGGAGTTCGAGAAGCCGGACCTCGACCGGGCCGAGCGCTTCGCGGGCGACTTCGGCTTCGCGGTGGCCGCGCGGACGGACGGTGCGCTCTACCTCCGCGGGACGTTCGCCGGGTCCGGCTGCTCGGTGATCCGCCGGGGGCCGGTGTCCCGCTTCGTCGGCCCGGCGTTCCGCGCCGTCGACGCCGCCGACCTCGACCGGCTCGCGCGCCACACCGGCGCGGACGTCCGGCAGCTCGCTGAGCCCGGCGGTGGCCGGGTCGTCGACGTCCGGGATCCGAGCGGGTTCCCGGTCCGCGTCGTCCACGGCGTCGAGGAGTTGCCCGCGCTGCCCGAGCAGCGGCCGCAGACGCTGAACGTCGGCGCCGCGCCACACCGGATCAACGCGACGCAGCGGCCGCCGCGCGAACCGGCCAGGGTCCAGCGCCTCGGGCACGTCGTGCTGCAGACCACGCGGTTCGGCCAGGCACTGGACTGGTACCTGGAGCACTTCGGGCTGATCGTCAGCGACTTCCTGTTCCTCGACGGCCAGCGGGATCGCGGGCCGACGATGGCGTTCCTCCGCTGCGACCGGGGCAGCGAACCGGCCGACCACCACACGCTCGCCATGCACCTGGGCCCGGAGACCGGCTACGTGCACTCCGCCTACCAGGTCACCGACCTGGACGCCGTCGCGGCCGGCGGCGAGTACCTGACCGAGCGCGGCTACCGACGCGTCTGGGGCATCGGCCGGCACATCCAGGGCAGCCAGATCTTCGACTACTGGCGCGACCCGGACCGGCTGATGATGGAGCACTTCGCCGACGGCGACCTGTTCGACGCGACGGTCGAGCCGGGCTGGGCGGAGATGTCGGCCAGCGGCCTGTCCCAGTGGGGACCGCCGGTGACCGCGGATTTCCTCGGCACCCGACCGTCGCCGGCGATGGCCAGCACTGTGCTCGGCGCGCTCCGCGACGACACCAACGAGATCGACGTCCCGCGCCTGATCGCGCTGATGAAGGCGATGAAAAAATGACGATCGACGTAGTCCGCACGGCCGACGGCTGGTGGATCGAGCGCGACGGCCACGCCATCGGCATCGAGACCGCTGCCACCACCACCGCCGAGCTGCTCGCCGACCGCGCCGCGGTCGAGAAGGCGGCGGAGAATGCCGGCGCCTCCGCGGGGACGAGGCCGATCGCGGAGCTCGCACACGAATCGCCGGTCACCGCCCCGTGCCGGGTGGTCGCGCAGATGGTGAACTACCGCTCGCACGCCAAGGACTCCGGCTTCGACCCCGACCGGGTGTCGCCGACGTTCTTCCGCAAGTCGTCGGCGTCGATCAGCGGACCGACCGACCCGATCGTCAAGCCCGCCCACGTCCGGCTGCTCGACTACGAGGTCGAGCTCGGC
This sequence comes from Cryptosporangium minutisporangium, assembly GCF_039536245.1. NCBI lineage: Bacteria > Bacillati > Actinomycetota > Actinomycetes > Cryptosporangiales > Cryptosporangiaceae > Cryptosporangium > Cryptosporangium minutisporangium. Next base: position 201,398 of record NZ_BAAAYN010000024.1, read on the forward strand.
CTGGTTCTCGGCGCCGCAGTGCCGATCGGGACGGTGGTCACCGAGGCGACGCTGGCCGAGTACGTCGCCGGGCTCGTCGTCGCCAACGACGTCAGCGCCCGCGACGTGCAGCTGACCAAGGGCCAGTTCTACGAGAGCAAGTCCTACCCCACGTTCACCCCGGTCGGGCCGCGGCTCACCCTGCTCGAACCGGAGGACTTCCCGCACCTGATCAACCTGCGCCTGCGTCTGGCGGTCAACGGTGTCCCCCGGCAGGATCGGACGCTCGCCGACATGATCGTCGGCCCGGCCCGCGCGCTGACCCTGCTGGCCCGATTCCAGACGCTCGCGCCCGGCGACCTGCTGCTCACCGGCACACCGGGCGGTACCGCGCTGAAGGCGCCTCCGAAGATCGTCGAGAAGATCGGCGCCCTGCTGCCGCCCGAGCGCAAGTGGCGGACGTTCTTCGCCCGCCAGGAGGCCAATCCGCGCTACCTGAAGCCGGGCGACGTGGTCACGGCGAGCATCGCGACGCCGGACGGGCGGATCGATCTCGGCTGCCAGCACACGACGGTGACCGCGCCGTGATTCCGGTGGCGATCGTCGGCGCCGGCCCGGTCGGGCTCACCGCCGCCCTGCTGCTGGCCCGGCACGGCGTGCCCAGCGTCGTCCTGGAACGCCATCCGCAGCCGTTCCCGCTGCCCCGCGCGGTGCACCTCGACGACGAGGTGTGCCGGATCCTGCAGGCGGCCGGCGTCGCGGAGGCCTTCCGCCGGGTGAGCCGCCCGACGCTCGGCATGCGGCTGCTCGACGCCCGGCACCGGACGATGGCCGAGTTCCGCCGGGCCCGGCCGATCGGCGACCACGGGTATCCGCAGGCGAACCTCTTCGACCAGCCCGACCTGGAGCGGTTGCTGCGGGAGGCGGTCGCCGGCGCCGGGATCCCGCTCCGCACCGGGGCCGAGGTGCTCGGCGTGCACCAGGAGGCCGGTCTCGTCCGCCTGCGGGTCCGGGGCCGCGAGGACCTGACCGCCCGCGCGGTGCTCGGCTGCGACGGGGCGAACAGCACGGTGCGGGCGTCGATCGGCGCCACCCTGACCGATCTGGGGTTCTCCGAGCAGTGGTGTGTGATCGACGCCCGCAGCGCCACGCCGCTGGACGCGTGGGACGGCGTCCACCAGGTCTGCGACCCGGCGCGCGCGGCCACCTACATGCGCGTCGGCCCGGACCGGTACCGGTGGGAGTTCCGGGTGCGACCGGGTGAGGACGTCGCCGCGCTCACGGAGCCCGACCGCCTGGCCGAGTTGCTCCGCCCGTGGACGGGTGGCGCGCCGGTCGAGGTGATCCGCGCCCAGGCCTACACGTTCAAGGCCCGGCTCGCCGATCGGTGGCGACGCGGCCGCGTGTTCCTGCTCGGCGACGCCGCCCATCTCACCCCGCCGTTCATCGGACAGGGCCTCGGCTCGGGTGTGCGGGACGCGCTCAACCTCTCCTGGAAGCTGGCCGCCGTGCTCCGCCACGCGGCCGACGAACGGCTGCTCGACACGTACGCCACCGAGCGCGCGCCGCACGCCCGGCGAATGGTGCGGACCGCGATGATGGTCGGCTGGACGATGACCGGCGGCCAGGACGGCGCCGCCGCACTCCGCCGAGCCGTGCTGGCCGGTGCCTGCCGGCTGCCCGGCTTCACCGCCAGTGCGCTGGACGCCGCCGCGCCGCGCCTGCGCCGCGGCCCGCTGGTCCGCTCGCGGCCCGGACCACGCCCCGGCCTCGCCGGAACCCTGGTCCCGCAGCCCTGGGTGACGGTCGACGGCCACCCCCAGCGGTTCGACGACGTCCTCGGCACCGGGTTCGCGCTGCTCTCCGCCGGCCCGCTCGACGACACGGCCGACGCGCTGGCCGCGAGCATCGGCGCTCGGCGTCTGGTCCTCGGCCGCGACCTCGCGGACGACGACGGCACGCTCCGTGCCTGGTTGGCGCGCGGCCGTGCCCGGTACGCGCTGATCCGGCCGGATCGGGTGGTGCTGGCCGCCGACCGCACCGGCCAGGGCCTGCTGGACGCCGTTCGAGCCTCTCTTCCTCTCCTCCCACCGTTCCGCATGCTCCTGGAAGGAGCCGCATGAGCCTGCTCTGGCCCACCGACACCGACCCCGCCGGCATCGAGGCCGTGCCGCTGTCCGACCGTGCGCTCCCCGCCAGCACGTACGCGCTGCTGGACCGCGCGGCGACCTGCTGGCCCGACGACGAGGCGACCGTGTTCCTGCCCGACGTCACCGCCTGGCAGAAGCCGGTCACGTCGACCCACGCGGAGCTGCGCGACCGCGTGCACCGGGTCGCCAACGTCTTCACCGAGCTGGGTGTCGGCCGCCGGGACGCGGTCGCGTTCCTCGCCCCGAACAGCGGCGAGATGCTCGCCGCGCTGCTCGCCGCCCAGGCGGTCGGGATCGCGCAGCCGATCAACCCGGCGCTCTCCCCGGCGGCGATCGCCGGCCTGCTGCGCCTCGGCGGCGCCCGCCTGATCGTGGCGGCGGAACCGTCGATCGAGCTCGCGGCCGAGCTGGGGAAGGAGCTCGGCGTTCCGGTCCTGGCGCTGCAGCCCGACGATCCGGATCGCCTGGACGCGCTGGATGCTCAGTCGCGCGCCGATGTTCCGTCCCTGGACGAGCTGGCCGCCGCCCAGCCGGACGACCGGCTGCTCACCGCGGACCGGGCCGCACCCGGTGACCTCGCGAGCTACAGGCCGGCGTCCCGACCCTGGTCCTCAATCACCTCTCGCCGGGCGACCCGAACCTGGTTCCGGACGCCGTCTGGGAGCGGAAGGCCCGGACCGGCTACTCCGGCACGGTGATCGTGGGCCACGATCTCCAGCGCATCCCCCTGGCCGGCCCGCGGTGAGCCGGACAGACGCCGACGCGGCGCGCGATGCGCGCGGACAACGCCGCGGCCCCGCTCTCCGGCTCGCCCCGGCGACGTTCATGATCGAGCGCCTCGACGAGCGGTAAACCTGACGACGCGGGCCGCTTCCTGCCACAATCAGACTCTCGCGAGCGTTCCGTGGACTGCCGGGTAAGAAGCGGATCGATTGACCGGTTCTCCGACCCGCCCTCATCGGAGACTCCGAGGTAGCGACGCCGCACCCCGAGGAGCGACATGTCCGGCGACCCGGCCCCCCTGTTACTTCTCCACGGCTTCTGGCACGGGTCCTGGTGCTGGTCGGAGGTGCTCCCTCGGCTCGCAGCGGCCGGGCGCCGGGCGGCCGCCGTCGACATGGCCGGACACGGCTTGCGGGCACGCCGCCCCGCGTTCGCGCGTCGGTCACCGGCGGACGCGCAGGCGCAGGCCACCGAGGTCTCCCCGGTGGCCGACGTGGATCTCGACCACGCCGGTGACCTGCTGATCGCGCAGATCCAACAGCTCGGCGGCGGCCGCCCGGTCGTGGTGGTCGCTCACAGCGCCGGCGGCTTCGTCCTGACCCGCGCCGCCCAGCAAGCGCCCGAGTTGATCGCGCACGCGGTGTATCTGGCGGCGTTCATGCCCGCGTCCGGCGTCCCCGGCATCGCCTACATCCAGTCGCCGGAGAACGCGGGCGAGCTCATCGGGCCGTCCCTGCGCGCCGATCCCGCGGCGGTGGGGGCGCTCCGGCTGGACACGTCGTCGAGCGACGCCGACTACCAGGCGCAGCTGCGTCAGGCGTTCTACGGCGACGTCGACCCGGACGCCGCCGACGCCGCGATCGGATTGCTCAGCCCGGACGCGCCGGCCGCGATCGTCACCGCAACCACCACGCTGACCAGCGACGGCTGGGGCTCAGTGCCGCGCACCTACGTCACCTGCGAGCAGGACATGGCGATTCGGCCGACGTTGCAGCGCAGGTTCATCGCGGAGGCCGACGCGGCCTATCCGGGGAATCCGACGACCGTGGTGGCGCTCGACGCGTCGCACTCGCCGTTCCTGTCGATGCCGGAGCGCGTCGCCGACCTCGTCCGCACGGTGACCTGACGGGCCCCTACACGCAGCAACGCCCGGCCCTCATCGGGGCCGGGCGTCGCGACGACCGGGACGGTCGCGCCGGATGTGTAGCCCGGCGCAACCTAGCGGCTCAGAGAGGCTGGATGTTCGCAGCCTGCGGGCCCTTCTGGCCCTGCGTGACCTCGAACTCGACCTGCTGACCGTCGGTCAGCTCCTTGTAGCCCTGTCCCTGGATCGCCGAGTAGTGGGCGAAGACGTCCGGGCCGCCCCCGTCCGGGGCGATGAAGCCGAAGCCCTTCTCTGCGTTGAACCACTTCACGGTGCCAGTAGCCATGCTGTATTTCCTCCGAAAAGCTTCCTCGGCCCCACGTGGGCCGTGGGCCTAACCCTTCCTTACGCGTCAACTCCTGTCCATTCGACCCGTCGGAAAAACTGCAAAGACGTGGCGCAGATCAGAAGTAACGCGCGATACCGACGCATCAGGGAGTTTGTCCGCGCAGCGCGTCAGGGCCATGGACTGCGTTGCGGGGGTGGTTCGTCGCCCGTGCGGTCGGCGGCCGGAAGCCAGAGTACGAACGTACTGCCCGTCCCGACCGCGGAGAAAGCCGCGACGGAGCCGCCGTGGGATTCGGTGATCTGCCGGACGATCGCGAGGCCCAGCCCGGTGCGGCGCTCGCGCGACGAGCTCCGTCCGTTCGGCGCCCGCCAGAACCGGTCGAACACGCGGGGAAGGTCCTCCTGCGCGATGCCCGGCCCTTCGTCGGCGACCGCCGCCCACAGCCACGACCCGGACCGGCCGGTGGCCACCGTGACGGTGGATCCCTCCGGGGCGAGGCGCAGCGCGTTGGAGAGCAAGTTGCCGACCGCGCGCCGCAGCGCGTCCGCGTCACCGACCAGGCGCAGGCCGGGCACGGTCGCGTACCGGAGCCGGATCGGACGGTCGTCGAGCGAGGCCTCCTCCCCGGCTTCCCTGGCGACCGCGGCGAGATCCACATCGGTCTCGACCGCGGCGTCCGCGTCCCGGCGCGCGGTCGCCAGCAGGTCCTCGACCAGGCGCGACATCCGCGACGTGGCGCGGTCGACGACCGCGACCGCCCGCTGCCGCTCGTCCGGCGTCGCGTCGGGGTCGGTCAGCGACGCGTCCAGGTGGGTACGGATGATCGCCAGCGGGCTGCGCAGCTCGTGGGAGGCATCGTCGATCAGTTGACGCTGCGCCGAGAACGCGTCCTCGAGGCGGTCGAGCATCGAGTCGATCGTGTCGCCGAGCTCCCGCAGCTCGTCGTGCGGTCCGTGCAGCCGGATCCGGCGGGACAGGTCGGTGGCCTGGATGTCCCGCGCGGCCCTGGCGATCGCGCCGACCGGCCGCAGCACCCGCCCGGAGAGCACCCAGCCGATGCCGAGGCTCGCCACGAACAGCCCACCGAGCGCGATCAGCGAGTACGTGCGCAGGTTCTGCAGCGTGTTGTAGTTGACCGCGGCCTCGATCTCGCTGACCTCGGCCACGGTGGTCGTCCCGAGGAGCTCCCACTCGGCGCCGTAGACCTTGGCGGTCCGCTGGGTGATCGGCTGCGGCTCGGTCGTCTGCGCCACCGCGATGTAGGTGACGCCGAGCGCGGTGCCGGCCAGCGCGAAGAGCAGCGTCGAGTAGATCACCGTGAGCCGGAACCGGATCGAGCGGAACACCTCGGGCCGCCTCACCAGCCACCGTCCCGGAGCCGGTAACCCCGCCCGACCACGGTCTCGATCGACCCGTCGCCGAGCTTGCGCCGCAGCGTCCCGACCGTGACCCGGACCGTCTGGGTGAACGGGTCGGCGTTGGCGTCCCAGACGTGCTCGAGCAGCTCCTCACTGGAGACCACGAGGCCGGGCCTGGTCATCAGGTACTCACACACGCCGAACTCCTTGCGGGTCAGCGTCAGCGGCTCGCCGCGCAGCGTCGCGGTGTGCCGGGCGGTGTCCAGCGCCAGGTCGCCGACGGCGAGCGTCGCCGTGGTGCCGCTGGTGTCGCGGCGGAGCAACGCCCGGATCCGGGCCAGCAGCTCGGCCAGGTGGAACGGCTTGACCAGGTAGTCGTCTGCGCCCTCGTCCAGGCCACGGACCCGGTCGCGCAGCCCGCCACGGGCGGTGAGCATCAGCACGCGCAGGTCGCCGTCGCCCGGCGTCGTCAGCTCACCGGTGCGCAGCGACCGGCACAGCGCGAACCCGTCGCCGTCGGGCAGGTTGACGTCGAGCAGCATCAGGTCGTACGCGTGGACGGTGAGCCGGTCGGCGGCCTCGGTCGCGTCGGTGGCGACGTCGACGGCGTAGCCGGTGCGGGACAGGCCGACGCGCAGACCCTCGGCCAGGTCCTCTTCGTCCTCGACCACCAAGAGCCTCATGCTCCAACTATCCCCGGGCGATCAGCGTGGTGGCGACTTGCTGCACGCGGTCGATCGGGATCGCGAACCCGATCCCGATCGAGCCACCGCCCTCCAGCGTCGCGATCGCGGTGTTGACGCCCACGACGTCGCCGCGCGCGTTGACCAGCGGGCCACCGGAGTTGCCGGGGTTGATCGACGCGTCGGTCTGCACGGCCGACTGCCGCACCGCACCGCCGAGCCGCACCTCCCGGTCCAGCGCGCTGACGATGCCGGCGGTCACGGTGCCGGACAGTCCGAGCGGCGAGCCGACCGCGAGAACCGGCTCGCCGACCCGGGTCCGGCCGAGGTCGGCGAGGCCGAGCGGGCGTAACGCGGGCGACGGATCGACCCGCAGCACCGCGATGTCGCTGCTCGGGTCGGTGCCGATCACCTCGGCGCGCAGCCGGCGCCCGTCCGAGCCGACGACGTACACCGATCCACCGCCCTCGGCCGCGACGACGTGGTTGTTCGTGACGACGTGGCCGCGGTCGTCGAAGACGAAGCCGGACCCGGACGAACCACCCGATCCGGTGCGGACCTGCACGGAGACGACACCCGGGAGAGCCCGGCTGGCCGCGGCGACCAGATCGGACGGGATGCCGGTCGTCGCGACCGCGGCGGGTGGCTGCTCGTCCGCCCCCGCGACGTACCCGGCGACGCCGCCGGTGCCCGTCGAGAGCAGGACCACCGCCACGCCGGCTGCGGCGACCAGCGGCCAGCGGCGGCGGGTGCCCGGCGGTGCGATCGGCACATAGGGCGGTGGTGCGAGGAGGTGCGGGGAGACGAAGTGCGGTCCCCTCGGTGATCCCAGTCCGGACATGAGCGATCCCCTCACGGAAGGCGGGCGAACCAGAACAGGGAGGCGACCGCAGCGAGCACGGCCAGCACCAGGCCGACGCCGATGAACCGCGCCGAGACGTCCTGGACCTCGGTGTCGTAGCCGATCAAGCTGCCGATGTCGGAGTACGCGTCGCGCAGCTCGTCGGCGTCGCCGGCCTGGAAGTAGGAGCCACCGGTCGCGCCGGCCACCGATTCGAGGGTCTGGCCGTCGACCGGCACCGGCTGGGCGCCGGTGCCGAGACCGCTGCCGGCGTCGATCGTTCCGTCGGCGGTGCCGAACGCGATCGTGTCCACCGGAACGCCTTGCTCGGCGGCGAGCCTGGCCGCGTCGTCCGGGTTCTGACCGGCGGTGTTCGCACCGTCGGAGAGCACGACCACGCGCGCGGGCGGCGCGTCCTCGTCCCCCTCGGACGCCGACCGGATCTGGTCGAGGGAGGTCGCGATCGCGTCGCCGATCGCGGTACCCGACTGTCCGGCGCTGCCTTCGGCGAGCCGGTCGATTCCGGCGGCCACCGCGTCGTGGTCGGTCGAGGGCGGAACGAACACCGACGCGCTGCCGGCGAATCCGATCAGGCCGACGTTGAACTGCTCGGGCAGGTCGGCGACGAACTCCCGGGCCGCGTCCTTCGCGGCGGTCAGCCGGTCCGGGGCGACGTCGGGGGCGAGCATCGAGCGGGAGACGTCGACGGCGACCAGCACCGTGGCGCGCTCCCGGGGTACCTGGACCTCCGCCTGCGGCCGGGCGAAGCCCACCACCAGCAGGATCAGCATGACGAGGAAGAGGCTCGCCGGGACGTGCCGGCGCCAGGCCGGTTGCTGCGGCGCGACCCGGTCGAGCAGCTTGAGGTTGGTGAACCGGACGGCGTACCGGCTGCGGCGACGCTGCGCGAGCACGTACGCCGCCGCGAGCGCGGCGACGCCGAGCAGCAGCCACAGCCGCTCCGGGGAGAGCCAGTTCATGCGGTGGCACCTCCGGTGCTGATCGGTCGGTGAGCGGCACGGCCCAGGCGGCGTTGCGCGTAGACGTGCCGGACGATGTCGGCGACCCAGTCGCGGTCGGTGCGCAGGATCAGGTGTGCGGCCCCGGCCCGCCGCAGCGCACCGGCGATCGTGGCCTGCTGCTGCTGGGCGGCGGCCGCGTACCGTTCCCGCAGCGCCCGGGCGGCCGTCGCGACCTCGCGTCGCTGCCCGGTCTCCGGGTCGACGACGGTGAGCACGCCGACGTCCGGCAGTTCCAGTTCGCGCGGATCGACGACGTGCACCGCGAGGACCTGGTGACGGGCGGCCAGTCGCCGCAGCGGCTGTTCCCAGGCCGGTGCGCCCCGCCCCAGCCCGTCCTCGTCGAGGCCGTCGAGGAAGTCGGAGACGACCACGACCAGACCGCGGCGGGCCGTCCTGCGGTTCAGCTGCGTGAGCGCGTCCGGGAAGCCGGGGTCTCCGGAAGCCTCGGATCGGGGCGCGGCGAGCAGCGCCCGGAGGATGCCGAGCAGGTGGGTGCGGCCACTGCGCGCCGGGAAGCGGCGGACACCGTCCGGGTGCAGCAGGTGGGTGCCGAGCCGGTTGCCCGCACCGGCGGTGAGGAACCCGACCGCGGCCACGGCGGCGACCGTCAGCTCCCGCTTCTCGAGGTCACCGGTGCCGAAGTCCATGCTCGCGGTGGCGTCGGCGAGCACCCAGGTCGCCAGCTCCCGGTCGGCGTCGACGGTCCGGACGTGCGGCGTGGTGGTCCGGGCGGTGACCGCCCAGTCCATGCGGCGCACCTCGTCCTCACCCGGCTGGTACTCGCGGCTACCGGCGGCTTCGCTGCCGACGCCGGGCAGCAGCCCGAGGTAGGAGCCGTGCAGCAGTCCGTCGAGCCGCCGGGTGATCACCAGCTCCAGCCGACGGAGCCGCCGCTCCGGCGTCAGCTCGGCCGGGCTCATGCGGCCACTCCGAGCCCGGGGCCCGACGTTCCCTGCGCCGGGGCGATCGTCGGGCGCGGTACCACCTCGACGATCCGCCTGACCAGCGTCTCCGGTGGGACGCCGTCGGCGACCGCGTCGAACGCCAGCACCAGCCGGTGGGAGAGGACGTCCGGCGCGACGTCGAGGATGTCGCCGGGTAAGACGTAACCGCGGCCGCGCAGCAACGCCAGCGCCCGCCCCGCGGCCACCAGCCCGAGCGTCGCCCGAGGGCTGGCACCGTAGGCGAGCTGGCCGGCCACCTCAGGCAGGCCGAACCGCGCCGGGTCCCGGGTGGCGAACACCAGCCGGACGACGTACTCGGCCAGCGCGTGGTGCACGAACACGTCGCGGGCCCGCTCCTGCAGGCGGACGAGCGTCGTGGGGTCCAGTACGGACTGCGCGGCCGGCCGCACGCCGCCCATCCGGTAGAGGATCGCCAGCTCCTCGCGCTCGTCCGGGTAGCCCACGACGACGCGCATCAGGAACCGGTCGCGCTGGGCCTCCGGGAGCTGGTAGACGCCCTCGCTCTCGATCGGGTTCTGAGTGGCCAGCACCAGGAACGGGCGCGGTACCGGATAGGTGCGGCCACCGATCGAGACGTGGCCCTCGGCCATCACCTCCAGCAGCGCGGACTGCACCTTCGCCGGTGCCCGGTTGATCTCGTCGGCGAGCACCAGGTTGGCCATCACCGGCCCGAGCTCGACGTCGAAGCTTTCCTGGCTCGGCCGGTAGATCCGGGTGCCGAGGATGTCGGAGGGCACCAGGTCGGGGGTGAACTGGATCCGGCGGAAACTACCGCCGACCGCCGTCGCGAGCGTCTCGGCGGCGAGGGTCTTGGCGACGCCTGGCACGCCCTCCAGCAGGCAGTGTCCGCCGGCGAGCAGCGCGGTCAGCAGCCGCTCGACCAGCCGGTCCTGCCCGACGATGACCTTCTTGACCTCGAACAGCGTCTGCTCGAGCAAACGCGCGTCGGACTCCGGGGTGTGCTCTGTCATGGATCAAGCACAACAAGCCACACCGAAAACCAACCGAAGGCGCCGCTTCCGCCCGCCCGCGAGGGGTTGCGCCGCTGACGGTTGTCGCGCTCTCCGGGCCGCGCGGGCGCGGTTGTCGCATTCTCGCGGCGGCGCACGACGCTCGGCGGCGGGCGGGGCGCCGCGCGCTACGCGCCGGGGGCAGGACACGGCGGCCCACCCCCGGGGCGGGTCAGACGGCCGGGGCCACCGGGCGGCTCCACGCTTCGACGCAGCGCGCGGACGCGGTGAGCCCGAACGCCTCGATCGCCGCGCCCCACTCGCCGCCAGTGGTACCGAGCGTCGACAGCCGGATCCGCGGCGCGGCCCGCCACACCAGCAGCTCCGGCAGCGCGCGCTCCACCGGCCGGAGCAGCGCGTCACCGGCGAGCGCCAACCCACCTCCGAGCACGACCAGCGCCGGGTCGAGCACCATCGTCAGCGTGCTGACGCCGAGCGCGAGCGCGGTCACCGCCTCGTCCCAGACCTGGTCGGCGATCGGGTCCCGGCCGAGCAACCCAGCCACACCCCGTGCGGTGGCACCGTCGCGCCCACCGGCCGCCCGGTACCGGCGGGCGATCGCCGCGCCCGACGCGTACGCCTCGAGGCAGCCGCGCTTTCCGCACGGGCACGGCTCGCCGCCCGGGTAGACCGGCATGTGCCCGGCCTCCCCCGCGGCGCTGCCCGCGCCGCTGACCAGCGCGCCCTCGGTCACGACCGCCGCCGCGATCCCGGTGCCGAGCTGCAACAGCACGAAGTCCCCCGCACCGCGAGCCGCGCCCAGGTGTCGTTCGGCCCTCCCGGCCGCCCGCACGTCGTGGCCGACCGAGACCGGCAACCCCAGCGGACCCTCCAGCGCCGCCCGCAGGTCCAGGTCCCGCCAGCCCAGGTTCGACGCGTACGCGACCCGCCCGGTCCCGGCGTCGACCAGGCCGGGTGTCACCACTCCGGCGGCCAGCACGTCCAGCCCGTCGGCGAGCGCGTCGGCGCGCAACGCGTCGATCAGCGTCCGGATCACCGCGACCGTGTCGTCGCCCCCCGCGCTCGGCGCCGTGCGGTGGTACCGCCGCGACCCCCGGTCGTCGACCACGGAGGCCTTGACCGTGGTGCCTCCCACATCGACGGCGACGACCGCGGTGGTCATCGGTCCCCCAGCGCGGTCAGCACGGCCCGCACCTCGTCCGCCGAGGTCCGGTCCCGGCCCCCCACCGGCGCCATCGCGCGCAGGTGCACCTCCGGCACGCCGGTGTGCGCGACCAGCGCCGCGACGTTGGGTGACCGCACCGACCCGCCCGCGAGGACCGCGAGCCGACCGTCGGCGTGCTCGACCAGAGCCCGGAGCCGGTCGCGGCCCTCCGCGGCGGTGCCAGGACCTCCCCCGGTGAGCACCCGGCGCACGCCCAGCCCGGCCAGCGTGTCCAGCGCTTCGAACTGGTCGTCCACCTGGTCGAACGCGCGGCTGAACGTCACCGGCGCACCACCGCACTCCGCGAGCAGCTCGGACAGCGCCGGAACGTCCACCCGCCCGGACGGCGTCAGCCCGGACAGCACGAACCCCACCCGCGGATACCGCGCGAACGTCCGGATGTCGAACCGCATCACCCGCACCTCGTCGGCGGAGTACACGAAGTCCCCGCCGCGCGGCCGGATCAGCACCTGGACGCCGACCCGCGACGTCGCCCCGACGACGGCGTCCAGCATGCCGTGGCTCGGCGTGATACCGCCCTCCAGCAGGTCGGCGCAGAGCTCGATCCGGTCCGCGCCGCAGGCCTCCGCGATCCTGGCCCCGTCGACGTCGTCCACGCAGATCTCGACGAGCGTCACCGCGGCCCGACCGAAGCGAGCTCCGCCACGTCGACGCCGAGCCGGATCCGGCCGACCGGCCGGCCGCCGCCGAGCACCGGCACCTCCGCGAGGTCACCCGCGTCGGACGTGTCGACACCGAGCGCGGTCAGCGCCGCGACCGCGAGCATCGTGGTGGCCCGCGGCGAACCGTCGAGGACCTTCATCGCGACCGCACGGCCGTCCGCCGCGGCCGCGATCAGGACGCCCTCGGCCCCGCCCTTCGCGACGACGCCGGGCACCCGGCGCATCAGCTCGGTGTTCACGTGCCCGGTCCCGGCGACGTAGAACGGCTCGGCGCGCATGGCGTCGGCGACCACCCGCTCCGGCGTCCCTCCGGCAGCGGTCACCAGCCGGGACGCGGCACGCGCCAGGCCGAGCGTGGTGGTGCCGAAGAGCGGCGCTCCGCAGCCGTCGGTGGTCACGTGGGTCACCGGCCCACCGCTGGCCTCCTCGATCGCGGCGCGGACGCGCTGCTGCACCGGATGGTCGGCGTCCAGGTATCCGGCCACGTCCCAGCCGTTGCGCACGGAGGCCGCGAGCATCGCCGCGTGCTTGCCGGAACAGTTCATCCGGATCCGCTCGGGCGGCGACCCGGCGGCGATCAGCCGATCCCGCGTCGGAACGTTCTCCGGCCGGTCCGGCGGGCAGCCGAGGGCGTCCTCGCCGAGCCCGGCCGACGCCAGGATCTCCCGGACCACGGCGACGTGGGCGTCCTCGCCGGTGTGGCTGCCCGCGGACAACGCGGTGCCCGCGGCGTCCAGCTCCAGGCCGAGCGCGCGGCAGGCGACCGCCTGCCACGGCTTCACCGACGAGCGCGGCAGGATCGGCGCGTCCGGGTCGCCGGCCGCGAACGCGACCCGGCCGTCCGCGGAGAGCGCGACCAGCGTGCCGTGGTGGCGGCTCTCCGCAAACCCGTCGCGTTCGACGACGGCCAGCTCAGCAAGGTCACTCATGGGGTCTTCTCCGGAACGGGGGCGGCGGTGCGCCGCCGGGTGAACGTCTGCAGACGGTGGGCGGCGCCCGACAGCGACAGGTTGCAGACCAGGTAAACGAGCGTGACGACGAGGTACGTCTGGACGAGCAGGTGGTTGTAGGCGGCGAGCACCTGGGCGCGGTACAGCAGCTCGGTGAACGCGACGATGTAGCCGAGCGAGGTGTCCTTGAGCAGACTGACCAGCTGGGACACCACCGACGGCGCGACCGCGCGCAGGGCCTGCGGAAGCACGACCAGCCGCATCGCCTGGGTCCGGGTCATCCCGAGGCTCAGCGCGGCCTCGTTCTGCCCGCGCGGCATGCTGACGATCCCGGCCCGGAAGATCTCCGCGAACGCGGCGCTGTTGGCCACGGTCAGCGGCAGCACGAGCTTCCAGAGCAGCGGCAAATTCAGCCCGTACGCCGGCAACGCGAACAGCGTCACGTAGATCAGCAGCAGGACCGGAAGCGTCCGCGCGATCTCGATGTAGGTCGCGGCCAGCCAGCGGATCGGGCGCACCGGGGAGAGCCGGGCGAGCGCCAGCACCAACCCGAACGCCGCACCCAGCACCGCGACCAGGGCCGCGGCCTGCAGCGTGCCCCGCAGACCGACCAGCAGGTACTCCCAGATCGGCCACTCGCCGAACGGACGCCACTTGTCGGCGTCCAGCTGGCCGTGCGACGCGAACTGCTGCAGCGCGAGCCCGACCACCACGGCCAGCACGACGACGGTGACGGCCGACGCGATCCGGATCCGGCGCCGCCCCCGCGGCCCGGGTTCGTCGAAGAGAACAGACGCGCTCATCGGTGCCCCCTGCTCTTCACGCAAGCGCTCATCGGACGATCGCCACCCGACGCTCCACCACGCCGGTCGACAGCCCGATCACGAGCGCGAGCGCCATGTAGGCGAGCCCGGCGCCGACGAAGATCGGGATCGGCTGGGCGTGCACGAGGTTGACCTTGTTCGCGCTGGCGGTCAGCTCGACCACGCCGACGGCCGCGGCGAGCGAGGTGTTCATGACCAGCGCGATCATCACGTTGCCGACCGGCTGGACGACGGCGCGCAGCGCTTGCGGCAGGATCACCAGCCGCAGCGACTGGAAGAACGTCAGGCCCAGTGCGCGCGCGGCCTCCGCCTGGCCCATCGACACCGTGTTGATGCCGCTGCGCACCGCCTCGGCGACGTACGCGGCCTCGTAGATCACCAGCACGACGACGGCCGTGGTGGTCAGCGGCAGCAGCAGCCCGATGTCCGGGAGCGCGAACACGAACAGCACGAGCAGCGCGAGCGCCGGCACGTTGAGGAAGAACTGCACGTAGCCGAACGCGAGGCCACGCAGGATCGGCACCGGGCTGACCCGGGCCGCGGTGACCACGACGCCGAGCAGCAGCGCGCCGACGCCGGCGACGACGGTCATCCAGAGCGTCGTCCACAGCCCGTCCAGCAGCGCGGGCAAATTGTCGAGCAGGACGTTCACGCACTCCTCCAGACGAGGAGGTGCCGGGGCCGCGGCCCCGGCACCGAACACATCAGGACCCGGGAACCGAACCGATCGCCGGCGGCTGCGGTGCCTCCGACTTCACGACGGTGCCGAGCGAGGCCTTCCAGACGTCGGCCCAGAGGCCCTGCTTCTGGATCGTGGTCAGCCAGGTGTTGACGAACTGCTTCATCGCCTCGTCACCGTGCTTCAGGCCGATGCCGTACGGCTCCTCGGTGAACGGGTTGCCGACGACCGTGATGTCCTTGTTGGACGCGGCGTTGCTCGCAAGCAGCGTGATGTCCTGGACGTACGCGTCACCGCGGCCCTGGGTGAGCGCCTGGACGGCCTGCGGGTCGGTGCCGAACTGGATCACCTTCGCGGTCGGGACCCGCTTCGGGATCTCGGTGACCGCCGGGGTGTTCGCGCCGACGATCACCGTCTTGCCCGCCAGGTCGTCGATGCTCTTGATCTCGGTGTTGCCGGTCTTCACCGCGACCGCCAGCCCGGAGGAGAAGTACGGCCCGGCGAACGTGACCTGCTTCGCCCGCTCCTCGGTGATCGTGTACGTGTTGAAGACGACGTCGACGGTGCCGTTGGCGAGGAGGGCCTCGCGCGTCTCGGTGGCCGGCGGCACGATCTCGACGCTCGGCTTGCCGAGGATGTAGATCGCGAGCGCCTTGGCCAGGTCGGCGTCGAAGCCGGTGACGTTCTCCGGGTTCGACGGGTCCTGCTGGGAGAGCAGCGGAGCGTCCAGCGCCTCGGCGACGACCAGCTTGCCGCGCTTCTTGATCTTCTCCATCGTCGAGCCGGGCAGGATCGCCGCGGCGTCCGCGACCGGAGCGTCGGCGAAGAGGTCCGTGGAGGCGGAACTCGCGGCCGGGGGAACCGCGGAGGAGTCCGAGTCGGAGCCGCCGCCGCAGGCGGCCAGCGCGAGCGTCGCGACGGCGACCACCGCGGTGAGCAGCGAGGTCCGCGAGCGGCGGACACGGGCGGCGGTGAGGGCACGCCTTCTGGGCGCCATCTGTCTTTCCTTCCTGCCGCCTGGTGGCGGCGGGTGTGCAGTGGGGGTTTGGCGGTCCGGCGGCTGCCGGAAGCTTCCGGGCCCGAGGGCGTCAGTGGCTCAGCACCTTCGCGAGGAAGGTGCGGGCGCGCTCGCTGCGGGCGTCGGTGAAGAACTCGTCCGGCGAACCGGACTCGACGATCTGTCCGGAGTCCATGAAGACGACGCGGTCGGCCGCGCGGCGGGCGAACCCCATCTCGTGCGTCACCACGACCATCGTCATGCCGTCGGCGGCGAGCCCGACCATCACGTCGAGCACCTCGCTGACCATCTCGGGGTCGAGCGCCGACGTGGGCTCGTCGAACAGCATCACCTTGGGGCGCATCGCCAGCGCGCGGGCGATCGCCGCCCGCTGCTGCTGGCCGCCGGAGAGCTGCGCCGGGTACTTACCGGCCTGATCGGCGATGCCGACCCGCTCCAGGAGCTCCAGCCCGTCCGCCCGGGCGCGCGCCTTGTCGCGCTTGCCGACGTGGATGGGGCCGAGCGCGACGTTGTCCAGGATCGTGCGGTGGCCGAACAGGTTGAACGACTGGAAGACCATGCCGACCTCCGACCGCAGCCGGGCCAGCTCGCGCCCCTCCCGGGGCAGCGGACGGCCGTCGATGCGGACCTCGCCGGACGTCACCGTCTCCAGCCGGTTGAGGCAGCGGCACAACGTCGACTTGCCGGACCCGGACGGCCCGACGACCACGACCACCTCGCCGGCGGCGACCTCCAGGTTGACGTCGCGCAGGACGTGAGCGTCGCCGAAGTGCTTGTTCACGGCGGTCACCTCGATCATCGCGGTCACGCCGTCACCTCCCGTCCCACAGCAGTTCATCCAGCACGGCGAACCGTAAGTCCAATTCTCGAAGCAAGTCAATCGGCAATCGAAGATTTACTCCGAACCTGGTACAACCATGGGGTGCAGCCGGATCCTGTCGCCCCTGACTCCCCGGGAGCCGTCCTCCGCCTGGTGCGCTCGGGTCAGGCCGCCTCCCGGTCGGACATCGCGCGGCTGACCCACGTATCGGCGTCCACCGCGGCCACCCGCGTCGAAGCCCTGATCGGGCTCGGCTTCCTGCACGAAACCGGCGCCGGGCGTTCGCGCGGCGGGACCCGGCCGCGCCGCCTGGAACTGCGTACCGACGCCGGGACCGTGGCCGCCGCCGACCTGGGCGCCAACCATGCGTCGCTGGCGCTGTTCGACCTGGGCGGCACACTGCTGAGCGAACGTCTGCTCCCGATGGACATCGCCGAGGGTCCGGAGCGGGTGCTCGCCTGGGTGGTCGGTCAGATCCGCGAGATGAGCGACGCGGCACCGGCGCCGCTGGCCGGGCTCACCGTCGGCGTTCCCGGACCGGTCGACTTCCGCGCGGGTCGCGTCGTCTCGCCGTCCCGGATGCCGGGCTGGAACGGCGCGGACGTGCCGGGGGTGGCGGGGGCGCTGATCGACGTGCCGGTGCTGGTGGAGAACGACGCGAACCTGATGGCGCTCGGCGAGTTCTCGGCCGCTCCGGACGGCTGCGAGCACCTGGTGTTCCTCAAGGCCGGCTCGGGCATCGGCTGCGGCGTCATCGCGTCGGGACAGTTGCACCGTGGCGCCCGCGGCGCGGCCGGCGACATCAGCCACGCGCCCGTCTCCGACCAGCAGGACGTGCCGTGCTCCTGCGGGCGCACCGGTTGCTTGGACGCGGTGGCGAGTGGTGCCGCGCTCGCGCGCCGACTGCACGCGGCCGGGTTCGACGTGCACAGCACGTCCGGGGTGGTCGAGATCGCGCGGAACGCGGAGCCGGTGTCCGCGCGGATGTTCCGGGACGCCGGGCGCGCGACCGCCGACGTGCTGGCGACGATCGTCAACTTCTTCAACCCGGACACGCTCGTGCTCGGCGGGCAGCTCAGCCAGGCCGAGCCCTACGTGGCGAACATCCGCTCGACCCTCTACGAGCGGTGCCTGCCGATGGCGGTGGAGAAGCTGGTGATCGCGCCGAGCCGGGCGGGGCGGCTGGCGGGTGTGATCGGCGGTGGCCGGCTGATGCTGGAGCACCTGTTCGACCCCCGGCGGGTCAACGCGCTGGTGTCCTGACACCCCGCGGCGGGCGTGGCCGGCACCGGCACACTGGGGCGGTGGAACCCGTGCTGACGATCGCCTCGCTCTCCGCTGCCGACGCCCGCGACGACCTCCTCGTCGCACGCCTGACCGACCTGGTCAACGAGGTCTACGCGGTCGCCGAGGAAGGGCTCTGGGTACCCGGCACCAGCCGGACGACGACGGACGAGGTCGCGGGCCTGATCCGGGCCGACGAACTGTGGGTCGCGCGGCTGGACGACGAGGTGGTCGGGTGCGTCCGGATCCAGCGGCTGGACGACCACACCGCGGAGTTCGGACTGCTGGTCGCCGCGCCGAAGCACCGCGGCATCGGCGTCGGCCGGGAGTTGGTCCGCTTCGCCGAGGCGACCGGGCGCCGGGCCGGGGCGACGACGATGCAGCTCGAAGTGCTGATGCCGCGCGACTGGGCGCACCCGTCGAAGGAGTTCCTCAAGGACTGGTACCAGCGGATCGGGTACCGGGTCGTGCGCGTCGGCGACTTCGAGCCGGCCTATCCGCGGCTCGCGCCGCTGCTGGCGACCCCGTGCGAGTTCGTGATCTTCCACAAAGCGCTCACGAGCGGGTCCGACGGGTGAGCAGCAACGCCATCCCGGCGGCGCTGAGCACCGCCGCGGCGGCGAACCCGGTTCGGTAGCCGAGGTGCTGGGCGATCCCGAGCAGCGGCGCCGAGAGCGTGGCGCCGACCGGGAACGCGTTGCTGAACAGCGTCGACGCGCGGCCCGGCCGGCTCGGCAGCAGGTCCTGGAAGTACGTGATGCCGATGCCCTGGATCAGCGCGATTCCGGCCGCGTTGAGCACCTGCGCGGCCGCGACCTGGCCGACGCCGGTGGAGACCGCCACCACCGCGAAGTACGCCGCGGCCAGGGCCGGGCCGGCGAGGAACAACACCCGCACCGGAATTCGTACGGCGAGGACCCCGAAGACGAGCATCAAGGGAATCTCCAGCCCGGCGCAGAGTCCGAGGAGAAGTCCGGTGTCCCGGATGCTGCCGTGCAGTTCCTCGTCGACGAAGAGCGGCAGCGCCTGCACGCCCAACACCGCCGCGGTCTGCATCAGGACCAGACCGACGACGTTCAGCCAGAGCAAGCCCGGGGAGACGTCCCGCGCCCCGGCCGCGTGCGGGCCTTCCACCGGGCCCGACGCGACCGGCTCAGCCCCGGCCGTCGACGAGGCCCCGGCCGTCGACGGGACGTCGGCCGTCGACGGAACCAGGCCCGGCTCCGGCATCCCGAGCTGCGCCACCAGCGCCGCCAGCCCGTAGACCGCCGCGGCGACCGAGAAGATCAACGTGAAGCCGCCGAGCTCGATCAGGATCGCCGCGGCGAACGGACCGGCGACCCAGCTCGCCGAGAACAGCGTCCGTAGCGCGTTCGTGGTGAACGCGCCCCGCTCACCGGTGCCGACGGTGACGCGGGCGTACGCGAACAGCTGGGCCTGCAGCGCGGTCGAGACCGCCACCGCCGTCGCGGTCACGACCAGCAGCACCCAGTAGTTCCGGACGACGGCGCTCAGACCGCACCCGACCACTCCGGCCAGCGCCGCCCCGACGATCAGCCGGCTCCGGTGCGGGCCGGCGTCCGAGAGGCGCCCCAGCCAGCTCGACGCGAGCACGCCGGTCACGGCGGCGACTATCAGGAAGAGGGTGACCAGCACCGGACCGGCGTGCACGGCGTCGGTCAGGAACAGGGCGCGGAACGGGAACGTCATCGCCATCGACAGACCGACCGCAAGGAACACGGTCGAGAGCGGGGCCCACCGCCGGATCGCGTCCGCAGATTTGGGGTGACTGGGCAGGGAGGCGACGAAGGGGGCAGGCACCGGCCCATCGTGCCCGGTCGATCCCCCGCTCGCCCATCGAGGCTCCGGCCGCCGCTCCGCGGCGGTCACCGCCGGAGCGGGGCGCTCACGGCCGGGGCGCCACGGGCACCGTCACCTCGGTCGCCAGCACCCGGCCGGTCTGCGACGTGAACAACTCCCCCATCCGCTCGACGCCGAGCCACTCCGCCACCATCAGGTAGAGCGTCCTCCCCTGCGGGCCACCGAGCATGCACGCGAAGCACGCCGTGTCCAGGTCGATGCGGTCCAGCACCGCGCCGCCCTCCGCCACCCGGGTGGCCACCGTGCCGGTCTCGGTCACGCTCGCGCACCAGATCGCACCCTCGGCATCGAGGCAGATGCCGTCCCCACCGACCTCGGCCCAGACCCGCCGGTTCGCCAGGCTCCCGTCGGCCTCGAGGTCGAACGCCGTCAGCCGGTTCGCCCAGGACTCCGCGACGACGAGCGTGCGGTTGTCCGGCGTCACGACCATGCCGTTGCCGAACGCGATGTCCTCGGCGACCCGCCGTACCGCCCCGTCCGGGGTGACCAGGAGGATCGCACCCGGCCGGTAGTCCTCCTCGCCGAACGCGAACCCGACGTCGGTCAGGTAGATGAACCCGCGGCCGTCCACGACGATCTCGTTCAAGCTGACCGCGCTCCCGGCCACGTCGACGTGGGTGGTCCAGCTCCCGTCGTCGGCCCGGCGCAGCACCTCGGTCTCGCCGGTCACCAGCAGCCGGCCGTCGGGCAGCCAGTCGAGGCAGTACCCGGCCGGCTTCGGACCCCTCCCCACCACCTCCGCGGTGCCGTCGGTGGTCAGCGTGACGATCTCCTGCGCGCCCCAGTTCGAGAACCAGAGCCGCCCGTCGTGCCAGCGCGGGGACTCCCCCACGACGAGCCCGTTGAGCAATTCCTTCGGCTGCGCGATCATGACGATTCCTTCGGGTCGGTGCCGAGCTGACGGCACCTACACGAACGGCGTCGCGCGAATTCGACACCCGCACCGACGGGAGACGGTCCTCCTAGCCGATTGGCTAGTGTTTTACTTGCCGTTCGTCAAGTTGAATCGTTGACGACACACAACGAACACTCCTAGACTCCCCGTAGACGAGGGAGGGCGAGTGACGAGCGTCACCAGCGAACGGGACCTACCGGCGGCGCGGCGGGCCACCGGCGGACGACCCGCGGACGGTCGGCAGCGGGTGATCGACGCGGCGCTCGCGCAGTTCGCCGAGTACGGCGTCGAGGGCACGTCGCTGCAGATGATCGCCGACGCGATGGGCGTCACGAAGGCCGCGGTCTACTACCACTTCAAAACCAAGGACGAGATCGTCCTCACCGTGGTCAAGCCGGCACTCGACCAGCTGCGGGTCATCCTCGACGAGTCCGAGGCGCAGCGCGGGCAGTCGGCGCGGTCCCGCGCGTTCCTGACCGCGTTCGTCCGTCTCGTGATCGGACACCGGGAGCTGCTCACGCTGCTCTACGACGACGTCACGGTCGTTCGGCTCCTGCGCACGCACTGGCCGGAGTTCGAGGACTTCGAGCGTCGCGTCCCGCTCCTGCTGGTGGGCCCGGACGCCGCCGCGGGGCCGCACGTGGCCGCCGCCGTCGCACTGACCGGCATCGTCGCCGCAGCCGGCAACCCGCAGTTCAGCGGCTTGTCCGACGCCGAACTGGAGGAGCACCTGCTCGACGCCGGACTTCGCCTGATCGGGACTCGCCGCCGCCGCTGAACCGGTACGGGCGTCCCGCAGCGTTGACAGGTATTGGAATCTCGTTCCAGTATGCGTCGGGGGCGCCGGAACGTACCGTGCCGCCCGACCGTCGGCCGAGCGTCCCGGGAGAGTCCATGCACGTCGTCGTCGACCGCGCCCGATGCCCCGGCCGGGCACTAGCCGAGGCCCGCGCATGAGCCTGCCGTTCGTGGTGGTGGGCGCCTCCCTCGCGGGGTTACGCGCGGTCGAGGCGGCACGGAACGGAGGGTACGAGGGACCGATCACGCTGATCGGCGCCGAGCCGCACCTCCCGTACGACCGGCCGCCGCTGTCCAAGGCGTTCCTCGAGCCGGGCGCCGAGGCCGTCGTCTTCCGCGAGGAGCAGCACCTGCGCGAGGACCTCGGCGTCGACCTGCGTCTGGGCGCGCCGGCGACGCGGCTGGACCCGGCCGGCCACACGGTCACCGTCGACGGGCAGACGCTCGGATACCGGGCGCTCTTGATCGCGACCGGCTCCACCCCGCTCCCCCTGCCCGGCGCACCGGCCCTGACAGGTGTCCACACGCTCCGGACCGTGGACGACGCCCGCGCAATCCGTGACGCGCTGCACGCGGGTGCCCGCGTGGTCGTCGTCGGCGCGGGGTTCATCGGGTCGGAGATCGCCTCCGCGGCCCGCCGGTACCAGAATGCGGTGACGATCGTCGAGGCCGCGCCGGTGCCGCTGGTGCGGGCCGCCGGGCCGGTCGTCGGCGCGGCGCTGGCCCGGCTGCACCAGCGCGCCGGTACCGACGTGCGGCTGGGCACGTCGGTCACCGGCCTGCACGGCCGCGACCGCGTCGAGGCGGTCGTCCTCTCGGACGGCACGGTGCTCGACGCCGACCTGGTCGTCGTGGGGATCGGCTCCCGCCCGGCGACCGGCTGGCTGGCCGGCTCCGGCGTGGCTCTCGACGCGCGGGACGGCGGCGTCCGGTGCGACGAGTACCTCGCGACCTCCGCGCCGGACGTCTACGCGGCGGGCGACGTCGCGCACTGGCCGAACCACCTGCTGGACGTGCCGATGATGCGGTTGGAGAACTGGACCGGCGCGGCGGAGCAGGGCGCCGCCGCGACCCGCAACGCGCTCGGCCTCGGCGAGCGGACGCCGTACGCCACCGCGCCCTACGTGTGGAGCGACTGGTACGACCACCGGATCCAGTTCGTCGGCCACCCCGCCGAGGACGAGGTGCGGATCGTCCTCGGTGACCTCGACGGCCCCCGGTTCGTCGCGCTCTACCGCTCCGGGGAGCGGATCGCCGGGGCGGTCACGCTCAACGAGCCGGGCAAGGTCATGAAGTACCGCCGCCTGATCGCCCGCCGCGCCGACTGGCAGGCCGCACTCGACCTGTATCCGGCGCTCACCGGCTGAGCCGCGCCGCGGTGAGACCCACCGTGACGCTGGAGACCGGAACACCGCTGCCGAGCGCGTCGATCGCCGCGCCGACCTCCGCCAGCACCTCGGCGACGGCCTCCGGCGGCAGCCGGGTGAGCAGCCCCTGGGTGGGTAGCTGGTCGAGCCACTCGTCCTTCGTGTAGGTCCGCTGCTCGTCGAAGTGCCACCGTTCGGCCTCCCCGAACCCGCTCCCCCGGAGCCCGTCGGCGACGGTGGCCACCAGGGACTCGTACCCGTCGGCCGGTCGGGACATCGCCCGGAGGTCGACCGGCGCGTCCGGCGCCACCCGCCGGTAGATCGCCGCGAGCACGTCCGCGAGCGCCGGTGCGGGCTGGAACACGTGCCAGAACAGCGCGAGCCGTCCCCCGGGCCGCAGCACCCGGGCCGCCTTCGCGGCGCCGGCCGCGGGGTCGACCCAGTGCCAGGTCTGGCCGGCGACGACCGCGTCGAACGTCCGCCCGCCCGGCTCCCAGGCCTCGAACGTCGCCACCTCGACCGGAATTCCGGTCTCGCGGGCGAAAGCAGCCATCCGCTCGTCGGGGTCGACGCCGAGCACCGTGCACCCGGCCGCTTGGAGCTGCCGGGCGACGAGGCCGGTGCCGCAGCCGACGTCGAGCACGTCCGGGCCGGGGCTCAACGCGACGATGCGCTGGATCAGGGCGTCGGGGTAGCGGGGGCGCGCCCGGTCGTACCGGGCGGCGTCCACGCCGAAGGATTCGGCGATCTGGCGGTGCTGATGGCTCGAAGTGGGCATGCGCCCACTCTAGTGGGCGCATGCCCACTTGGTGAAGTGGACGTACGATTCCCCGGTGCCGACTGGAGTTGCCATCCGCGACGTTCGCGAGCAGTTGTTCGACGCCGCCGAGCGGGTCCTGCTGCGGGACGGCCCGAGCGCACTGACCAGCCGGGCGGTGACCACCGAGGCGGGCTGCGCCAAGGGCGTCCTGCATCGGCACTTCGAGGACTTCGACGCGTTCCTCGCCGACTTCGTGCTCGACCGCATCGACCGGATGGACGCGCAGGCCGCCCTGCTCCGGGACGCGGCCGGGACGGGCACCGTCGTCGACAACCTCACCGACGCGGTGACCGCCCTGTTCGGATCGGTGGCGGTGGCGATCGTCCCGCTCGTCACCTTCCGGGACGAGCTACGCGCTCGGCTACGGGAGAAGTGGCCGGTCGGCGTGCCGGTGCTGACCGAGGGCGCGGTGATGATCGAGGCGTACCTGGCCGCCGAGCGGGATCTCGGGCGGATCACCGCCGACGCTCCGGTCGACGCGCTCGCGGCCACCATGATCGGCGCGGGCCATCTGCTGTTCGCCGACCGGACCGGCGCGCCGCCGGACCCGGCCGCGATCCGCACGATGGTGACGACGGTTGTCGGCAGCGTCCTCCCCGTGCGGTAGTGCACGGCGGACGGCGCCAGCCTGATCGGACCGGTCGCCGCGGCAGCACGCGGACTCAGGGCAGGTCCAGGTACCGGGCGGCCTGCTCGCGGTGGTGCGCGGCGGCCTGCGTCAGCTGCTCGACCGGAACGCCGATGCCGGGCATCCGGGCCAGCCGCAGGGCCTGGTCGGCCGCTCGGCCGTGCTCCTCGGCCGCGAACTGCCGGCAGGCCAGGCAGGTGACGCTCGCCGGCCGGGACGACGTCATGGCGTAGGGCACCCGCCGGCCGCACCCGGTGTCGGCCACTGTGGGCAACTCCGCGACCAGTCCGAACGTGTCGGCCAGCACGATGCGCGCGGAGGCGTGGGCGTGCAGCTTCGCGTCCACGTGGACGTGCGGGTCGTCCTCACTCATTCCTCGTTCCTACCGCACGCGGCGGTACGCCGGGCCGGGTGACCTGCCTCACGCCTGTCACACCGGTCGCTCAGGCGGTGTCTGGTGGCCGTACCCCTGAGCGGAGGAAGACACCATGACCGAGAACACCGAGGTGATCGTCGTCGGCGGTGGCTACGCCGGCGTCATGGCGGCCAACCGCCTGACGCAGCGCGCCGACGTGACCGTGACGCTCATCAACCCCCGCCCGACCTTCGTCCACCGGGTCCGCCTGCACCAGCTCGTGGGCGGCTCCGACGACGCGGTCCTCGACTACCGCGAGCTCCTGGCCGACCGCGTCCGGCTGGTCGTCGACTCCGTCACCCGGATCGAGGCCGCCGAGCGGAGCGTGACGCTGGCGTCCGGCGGCACCGTCGGCTACGACTACCTGGTCTACGCGGTGGGCAGCGGCAGCGCCGACCCGCAGGTCCCGGGAGCGGCCGAGTTCGCCTACCCGATCAGCCGTCTGGAGGAGGCGCAGCGGCTGCGGTCTGTCCTCGACGCCACCCCCGCGACGGCCGTGCTGACGGTCGTCGGAGCCGGTCCGCTCGGCATCGAGACCGCCGCCGAGCTGGCGGAGCTGGGCCGGACCGTCACCCTGGTCTGCGGCGGCGCGCTCGGCCCGTACCTGCACCCCCGGGGACGACGCTCGGTGGCCAAGGAGCTGTCCAATCTCGGCGTGACCGTGGTCGACGGTCCCGACTCGGCGGTGACCGCGGTGACCCACGACGCGGTGCGCCTGCGCGACGGCCGGGAACTGCCCAGCGATGTGACGATCTGGACCGCCGGCTTCGGCGTACCGGACCTGGCCGCACGCAGCGGGCTGCGCACGGATGCCATCGGCCGACTGCTCACCGACGAGACACTCACCAGCGTGGACGACGAGCGCATCGTCGCGACCGGGGACGCGGCGGCGCCGTCGGACCTGCCGCTCCGGATGAGCGGCCAGGCCGCGCTTCCGCTCGGCTCGCACGCCGCCGACACCGTGCTCAGCCGGATCGCCGGGGAACGACCCGCCGACTTCAACCGCGGAATCGCCGCCATGTGCATCAGCCTGGGACGCCGGGCCGCCGTCTTCCAGGTCGCCCGCCGGAACGACACCGCGACGCGGTTCCACCTCGCCGGCGGTCTGGGCGCGAAGCTCAAGGAAGCGTCGTGCGCGAGCATGATCAAGCAGATCACCGGCGAAGCGCGCAAACCCGGATCGCACCGCTGGCCGGTCAAGGACACCACGCGCCAGGAGTTGCTGCGGGCCCAGGAATCGCTGCGGGCCAAGCAGTAGGCTCGGCCGGATGGTGGCCGAGAGGGAGATCCGACTGTCCGACGGGCGGACGCTCCGGACGTTCGACGGTGGTGGGACCGGGCCCGTCGTGGTGTGGCACCACGGCACTCCGCACACCGGAGCGCTGATTCCGCCGTTGCTCTCCGCGGCCGCCGACCGCGGCCTGCGGCTGGTGTCCTACGCCCGGCCCGGGTACGGCGGATCCCCGTCGCTGCCCGGCCGGGACGTCGCGTCGGCCGCGGGCGACGTCGCCGAAGTGCTCGGCGCGCTCGGTATCGATCGGTTCGTGACCGTGGGCTCCTCCGGCGGCGCACCGCACGCGCTGGCGTGTGCGGCGCTCCTGCCCGGCCGGGTGACCGCGGTGGCCACCTTCGCGGGGCTGTCCCCGTACGGCGGCGACCCGGGCTGGTTCGCCGGCATGGCCGATGACCGGGCGCTACGGGCGGCGACCGCCGGCCGTGCCGCCCGGGCGCGGTACGCGGAGACCGCGGAGTTCGACCCGGCGACGTTCACCGACGCCGACTGGGCGGTGCTCTCCGGCGCGTGGGCGGCGCTCGGGGAGGACGCCGTGAAGGCCGGAGCGTCCTCCCCCGACGGTGCGCTCGACGACCACCTCGCGTTCGTCTCGCCCTGGGGCTTCGATCCGGCGACGATCACCGTTCCGGTGCTGCTCGTGCACGGCGCCGACGACCGGATGGTGCCCGCGTCCCACGCCGACCGGCTCCTGACCGCGATACCGGGGGCGACCCGGTGGCTGCGTCCCGGCGACGGCCACGTGTCGGTGCTCGCCGCCTACCCCGCCGTGCTCGACTGGCTCGTCGCCGAATCCTCGCTCCGGTAGCGTCGGCGTCCACAGCAGACCTCTCGGAGGGACGTCGGTGATCGCGCGAGTATGGCGGGGCTGGGCGACGCCCGCGAAGGCCGACGACTACCAGAGGCACTACCGGACCGCCGTGGCCGAGCATCTGCGGAGCGTTCCCGGCTTCGTCGAGGCCCGACTCCTCCGTACCGACGACGGGGGCGACGTGCTGTTCACCTCGGTCGTGGTCTTCACGGACCTGGAGTCCGTCCACGCCTTCGCCGGTGCGGAGCCGCGCGTCGCGGTCGTCGAGGAGGCGGCACGCGCCGCGCTCGTCCGCTGGGACGAGTACGTGACGCATCACGACGTCGCCGTCGACGTGGCCTGATTCCCGGCGTACTCTGCGGTGCCCCAGAGACTATTGAGAAGGCGATGGGGCCCATGATCACCGGCGCGCACACGATCATCTACCACGACCAGGCGGACGCGATCCGCACGTTCTTCCGCGACGTCCTGGAGTTCCCGGCCGTGGACGCGGGCGGCGGCTGGTTGATCTTCGCCCTGCCGCCCGGCGAACTCGCCGTGCACCCGACCGAGGACGACGGCCGGCACGAGTTGTACCTGATGTGCGACGACATCGACGCGACCATCGCGGACCTGCACGCCAAGGGTGTGGAGTGCACCGAGGTGACCGATCAGGGATGGGGTCTGCTCACCTCGATCACGCTGCCCGGCGGCATGCAGCTCGGCCTCTACGAGCCGAAACACCCCACCGCGCACGGGGCCTCCGGCAACTCCTGACCGGGACGAAGGGCGCGTTGGAGCTTCCTGGTCCAACCAGTTGACGAGTTGACCTGTGGCGCGACAGACTGCGCCGGCTGCCGTCGCCGTTCGTCGCCGTACCCACCGCTCCGAGATTGGACCCGGGCATGATCTCCGCCGTGCCGTCCACCGCTCCGGCGTGCCCGCCGCCCGCCGCCGCATGAGGCTCTCGCTGAAGCTGTTCGCCGTCGCCACGGCGGTCGAGCTGATCGCGGTGGCGGCCGACTGGACCGTCCTGCAGTGGCTCGCCAAGCCGCTGCTCGCCCCGCTGCTCGCGGTCTACCTGGTGGGGCGGGTGCGGCCGGACCTGGTCCTCGTCGCGCTCGGCTTCGCGACGGCGGGCGACGTCGCGCTGCTGATCGACGGCGAGGTGCCGTTCCTCATCGGGATGCTCTGCTTCCTCGGTACCCAGTTGTGCCTGACGGTGGCGTTCCTGCGCCACGCCCGCCCGCGGTGGTGGGCGTTCGCGGGCTACGCCGTGCCGTGGGCGACCGCCAATGCGCTGCTGTGGGAGCGGCTCGGCACGCTGCGCGTGCCCGTGCTGGTCTACAGCCTCGCGCTGAGCGCGATGGCCGCCGCGGCAGTCGGGGTGTCCCGGCGGGTGGCCGTCGGCGGCGCGCTCTTCCTCGTCTCCGACTTCCTGATCGGGATCGGCGCAGCCGACATCGAGGTGCCCGGACAGTCGGTGCTGATCATGGCGACGTACACCGCCGCGCTGGCCCTGATCGTCACCGGCTGGGCGGCGAAGCCAGTTAGTGTCGTGAGCCAGAAGGTCGTCGCCGAGAAGTAGCAGCACACGGCTCCCACGGATGGGCGAGTTCATGACCGAGCTGAACGCGGAACACGCCCGGCGAGCGATCGTCGAGCACACCGGGCGGCTGGCCGAAGCGGCCGCCGTGGCCGGTCCTGGAGCCGCCGTGCCGACAACCCCGGAGTGGACCATCGCCGACCTGGTCGAGCACGTGGGCCAGACCGAGCACTGGGTCGCGGAGATGATCGAGCGGCGCATCACCGACCCCATGCAGCTGCCCACGGAGATGGCCGCGCTCCCCGCCGACTCCGGCGAGTGGCGGGCGTGGCTGTCGGAGTCCGCGCAGCGGGTCGTGAGCGCGTGCTCCGATGACGCGCTGGACGCGCCGGTGTTCAACGCGGCGGGAGACGAGCGGTCCGGGACGCGGTTCTGGCTGGCCAGCGTCCTCAACGAGGCGGTCGTCCACGGCTTCGACGCAGCCAACGCGGCGAACCGACCGACCGCCATCGACGCCGACATCGCAGCCGCGCTCATCAGCAATCACCTCAGGATGCTCACCTCCCCCACCTGGGAGATGCGGCGGGCCGAGTCCGCGCACGCCCTCCGGGGTACCGGGCAGACGCTGCAGTGGCTGGCCACCGACACCGCGGACGACACGGGCGCGTGGTTCGTCGAACGGCTACCTGACGGGGCGAGGTGGCGGCCCGGCACCCAGCAGGCCGATGTGACGGTGACCGGGCCGGCCGGATCGCTCCTGCTGACCATGACCCGACGACTCCCGCTCACCGACCGCGGAGCCACCGACCTCAGCGTCGACGGCGACACCGGCCTCGTCCAGCACTGGCTCGACAACACCGCCCACGTCGCCGACTGACCGGGGCTAAGACCGTCGCAGCCCGGCGAGCAGCAGCTCGACCAGACGTCGCGCGTCGTACCGGGGGTCGTTCTCGGCGCCGACGCAGAGGTTCCCGACGCCGCGGAGCAGCTGATAGGCGTCGACATCGGCACGGATCTCCGCCGCTGCCACCGCCGCGCGGAGCAACTCGTCGCAGACCGGAACGAGGCGCTCGATGAAGTAGGCGTGCAGGCTCTCGAACGCGGCGTCGTCGGACTGCAACGCCGCGGCGAGCCCGTGCTTGGTGACGAGGAAGTCGACGAAGAGGTCGACCCACCGGCCCAGCGCGGCATACGCCGAGTCGCTGCTCGCCAGCAGCGACGGACCGGCCTCGGCGCAGGCCTCCACCTGGTGCCGGTAGACCGCGACGATGAGATCGGCGCGCGTCGGAAAGTGACGGTAAATCGTTCCGACGCCGACGCCCGCGCGCGCGGCGATCGAGCGGACGGGCACGTCGACGCCGGATTCGACGAAGGCCGCGGCCGCCGCGTCGAGCAGCGTGGCCGCGTTCCGCCGGGCATCGGACCGCTTCCGCGCGGGCGCCCCCTCCGATCCGCTGTGCACGGCACTCCCCTGTCTTCGGGTTGGCAGAGTCTCGGGTTGGCAAACGGAACAATGTTCCGTATGTTGGCGAGCGGAACATCGTTCCGCTTCAGTCTGCCAGAGCAGACTCTCCCTGCCTACGACCCTTCGGAGAACCCCATGCAGTACCGCACGTTGGGCCGCACCGGTGTCCAGGTCAGCACGCTCGTCCTCGGCGCGATGAACTTCGGCGCCATCGGCCGCACGTCCCAGCACGAGGCCACCGCCATCGTCCACGCCGCCCTGGACGGCGGGGTCAACCTCATCGACACCGCCGACATGTACAGCCAGGGCGGGTCGGAGGAGATGGTCGGCAAGGCCATCGCCGGCCGCCGCGACGACGTCGTGCTGGCGACGAAGGCCGCCATGCCGATGGGCGACGAGCGGAACCACCGCGGCAGCTCCCGCCGCTGGCTGTTCACCGCGCTCGACGACAGCTTGCGCCGCCTCGGCGTCGACCATGTCGACCTGTACCAGATCCACCGCTGGGATCCCGCCACCAGCGACGAGGAGACGCTCTCCGCACTGACCGACCTGCAGCGCGCCGGAAAGATCCGCTACTTCGGTTCCTCGACGTTCCCCGCGTACCGCATCGTGCAGGCCCAGTGGGCCGCCCGGGAGCACCACCTCCGCCCCTACGTGACCGAGCAGCCCAGCTACTCGGTCCTCCAGCGCGGGATCGAGGCCCACGTCCTGCCCGTGGCCGACGAGTACGGGCTCGGCGTGCTGGCCTGGAGCCCGCTGGCGTCGGGGTGGCTGTCGGGCGCGGTCCGCGCCGGCCGGGACGTCTCCACGCACCGCTCGGTCGTGCTGCCGGAGCGGTTCGACACCTCGATTCCGTCGAACCGCGCCCGGCTCGACGCCGTCGAACGGCTGGCCGCGGTCGCCGACGAGGCGGGGCTGACGCTGATCCAGCTGGCGCTCGGGTTCGTCACCGCGCATCCCGCCGTCACCAGCGCGATCATCGGTCCGCGGACGGTGGAGCACCTGAGTTCCCAGCTCGCCGCCGCCGACACCGTGCTCTCCCCCGACGTCCTCGACGCGATCGACACGATCGTCGCTCCGGGGGTCGACCTCGCCGCGCACGAGAAGTTCGACACGCCTCCCGCGCTGCTCGACCCGGCGCTGCGACGCCGCTGACCGCAGCGCGCACTCCGGCCCGCGCGGCCACGGCCACCAGGCGGTCGTGGCCGCGGGTGCGGAACCGCCCGCAGCGGCTCAGTGGTACTGATCGGCGGCATGTTGGATGCGTCCGACGTAGCGGGACCACCAGTCGGCGTCGCCCATCTCGTCGTGGTCCCGCCCGGCGCGCCCGTCGATCAGCTCGCGGACGATGTCGGCGTGCCCCGCGTGCTGGGCGGTCTCCGCGACGACGCGCACGAGCAGCGCGCCGAGCGTCGTCTCCCGCCGATCCTCGGGCCACCAGGAGACCCTCGCCGGGGCGTCGAGGCCCAGTTCGTCGATCGACTCGTCGGCGTGTTTCCAGGCGGACCGGTACAGACCGACGAGGTAGTCGGTCGTCTCCTCCACCGTGGCCCACATGTCGGCGCTGTCCCAGATCGACCCGTCCTCCACCCAGGGCAGCCGGACCGGCGACGGACGGCCCACCGAGTCGCCCAGGTAGCCCAGCTCGTTGCCGGCCAGATGTTTCACCAGGCCGAGCAGGTTCGTGCCGGTCGGCGTCAGCGGGCGGCGGATGTCGTACTCGGTCAGGCCGTCGAGCGACGCGACGACGCGCTCCCGGGCCTCCTGCAGGTACCGGTGCAAGTCAGCGGTGAGGCCGGGAGGATCGTGAACCATGTCGGCGAGATTAGGGCCGACCACCGACAGATCGCGCCGCCCGGCTGTTCGTCCTGCAGGGCACAAAAAACGGCAGGACACCTCCTGCCGTTTTGAACATATATCACGAAGGGGTACTTGCGGCAAGACCCCGGGAATAGGTCAAACTTCCGCTCCGATGCGAATTTCGGACTTGCCTTACCGCGAACCAGGTCACGTGCGACCTCAGATCGGAGCCGACCGAGTGGAATCCCCGACCATCAGCGCGTTCGACCTGCCGGACCGTCTCTCCGCCAAGGCCGCCCCGGCGCTGATCACCCGGGACGAGCAGCACTTCGCGGCGATCGCGAAGAGCCTCGACGAGTTGATCGCCGATCTGTCCGAACGCCTCGGCGCCGCCCGCAAAGCTCCCGGCGGCATCGGCCAGAAGGCGATGGACCGGGACATGGAGGTTCACCGGCTGACGGCCCGCCTGCGGGCGGTGCGCCGCTACGGCTTGGACCTGTGCCTCGGGAACCTGGTCCCGGCGAACAGCGGCGAGCCCGTGTACGTCGGCCGGTTCGGTCTGACCGACAGCGAGGGTCGCCGGCTGCTGATCGACTGGCGCTCCCCCGCGGCCGAGCCGTTCTTCGGTGCGACCCACGCCAACCCGATGGGGTTGGCGAGCCGCCGCCGGTACCGCTGGACGCGCGGCCGGATCACCGACTACTGGGACGAAGTGTTCACCGCGGACGGTTTCGAGGGGCACGCCGCCGCGCTCGACGACCAGTCCGCCTTCATCGCCAGCCTGGGCAGCAACCGGTCGGCCCAGATGCGCGACGTGCTCGGCACCATCCAGGCCGACCAGGACGCGATCATTCGGGCGGGTTCCCGCGGCGCGCTCGTCGTCGACGGCGGGCCGGGCACCGGGAAGACCGTCGTCGCGCTGCACCGGACCGCCTACCTGCTCTACTCCGACCCCCGCCTCGAGCACCGGCGGGGCGGCGTGCTGTTCGTCGGTCCGCACCAGCCGTACCTGGCGTACGTCGCCGACGTCCTGCCCAGCCTCGGCGAGGAAGACGTGCGGACCTGCACCGTCCGGGACCTCGTCCCGGAGGGAGCGACCGCCGGGACCGAGCCGGACCCGGCCGTGGCGCGCCTCAAGGCGTCCGCCGACCTGGTGCGCGCAGTGGAGGCGGCCGTCCGGTTCTACGAGGAGCCGCCGACCAAGGGCATGCTCGTCGCCGTCGAGGGCACCGCGCTCCGGCTGAGCGCCGACGACTGGGCCGAAGCGTTCGGGGCTCCGACCCACGGAACACCGCACAACGAGGCCCGCGAGCAGATCTGGAGCGAGCTGCTCGAGATCCTGATCGCCAAGCACGGCGACGAGAAGACCGAGGGCGTGCTCCGCGAGTCGCTGGAGCGGCACAAGGAGCTGCGCGCCGCCCTGCACCGCGCCTGGCCGCTGCTCGATCCCGGAGATCTCGTGGGGGATCTCTGGACGGTACCGGCCTACCTGCGCAAATGCGCTCCCTGGCTCGCCCCGGACGAGATCCGCGCGCTGCAGCGCGCGGACGCCCGGGCGTGGACGGTCTCCGATCTGCCGCTCCTGGACGCCGCACGGCAACGGCTCGGTGACCCGGCGGCGTCCTGGCGCCAGCGGCGGCACGACGCCTCCGTGGCCGCCGAACGCGCGCAGATGGCGCAGGTGGTGGACAACCTGATCGAGGCCGCCGACGACGAGTACGGCGTCGGCCTGGTGACGATGCTGCGCGGCGAGGATTTCGAGGACGCCCTGGTCGCCGGCGTCGCGCTACCGGTCACCGACCCGGACCAACTCGCCGGGCCGTTCGCGCACGTCGTCGTGGACGAGGCCCAGGAGCTGACCGATGCCGAGTGGCAAATGCTGCTGCTCCGCTGCCCGTCCCGGAGCTTCACGATCGTCGGGGACCGTGCCCAGGCCAGGCACGGCTTCGCCGAATCGTGGCAGGAGCGGCTCCAGCGGATCGGGCTCGATCGGGTCACGCTGGCGTCCCTGACCGTCAACTACCGGACGCCGAAAGAGGTCATGCTCGAAGCCGAGCCGGTCATCCGGGCCGCGCTGCCGGACGCGAACGTGCCGACCTCGATCCGCAGCAGCGGCGTCCCCGTCGTGCACGGCTCGGTCGCGGACCTGTCCGCGATCCTGGACGACTGGCTCTCCGCGCACGACGAGGGTGTCGCCTGCGTCATCGGGGACCCGTCGTTCCGGACGACGTCCCGCGTCCGGTCGCTGACGCCGGAGCTGGCGAAGGGGCTCGAGTTCGACCTGGTCGTCCTCGTCGACCCGGACGCGTTCGGGGCCGGGATCGAGGGAGCGGTGGACCGCTACGTCGCGATGACCCGGGCGACCCAGCAGCTCGTGATCCTCACCAGCTCCTGACCGCGGCGATCAGCGCGGGCCGTTCTCGGTCTCCATGAGGTGCTGGGAGCGGACCTCGGTGGGGCGTGCGGCACGCAGCGCCCGGAACACCTGGCCGGAGGGCCGGAACGGGAGCCGGCGCCCCGGCGGTGGCGTGGGGGCGGCCGGCTCCTCGACGGTGCGTTGGCCGCGGGCCGCGATCTGGAACCGGCCGACCACCACGGCAGCCACAGCGATGAGCGCGAGCATCAGCAGTGTCTCCATGCCTCTCGCATACCACTCAGAAATGCACTTTATTCACCATAACCGGATGATCTGGTTCGGGTCGACCGTCCGGTAAGGCGACCGGAAGTGATCCGTAAGTTGAGTGCGGCACGGTGATCACGTCACCGAGTACGACACCGACACCACACGGAGATTCACATGCGCAAGCTCATCAACTCCACCTACATCACCCTCGACGGCGTGATCGACAACCCGATGTGGACTGCGCCGTACTTCGACGACGAGGCGTCGGCGTTCGCGGGAGAGCAGACGGACAACGCGGACGCGCTCCTGATGGGCCGCGCCACCTACGACGGCTTCTCCGCCGCGTGGCCGAACATGGACGAGAGCGACCCGACCACCGGCGCGGCCTACTTCAACTCGGTGAAGAAGTACGTCGCCTCGACCACGCTGACGAACCCCACCTGGCGCAACAGCGAGGTGCTGCAGGGCGACCTGGTCGAAGCGGTCACCGCGCTCAAGGCGAGCGAGGGCAAGAACATCCTGCAGTACGGCTTCGGATCGGTGACCAAGCAGCTGATCGCCGCCGGGCTCGTCGACGAGGTGCGCTTCTGGATCCACCCGGTGCTGGTCGGCGGCGACAGCGTCACCACGCCGCTGGGCGACATCTCCACGACGTTCGAGCTGCTCGACACCCGCGTCCACAAAAGCGGCGTCATCATCGCCTCTTACCGGTGCGCGGCCAGCTCAGAACGGCGCTGACAGCCGCGCCACGCGACTTGAGTATGACCGTATACGCGACGTCGAGCGGCGCGGATGTCAGCGCCGCCCTGAGCTGGCTCCAGGTCAGAGCGGTTGCACTGCCTGTTCGAGGCTCAGGGTGCGGCCGTCGGCCGTCAGGGTTGCGAAGCGGTCCGGGCCGAGCGTCTCGGTTAGGCGCTCGGCCACCCGGGCGATCTCGTCGCGCTCGGCCGGCGCGGCCGGCGCCTCGAGCGGCGACCGGGAGGCCGCGGCGGCGCCGAGCAGCAGGGACCAGGCCTCCGGCGAGCCGAGGGCCGCGGCCGCGGACGCCATCGCCTCGACGACGGCGGCGGCGTCCCGCGGCAGCTCCATCCCCTGCGCCACCGCGAAGGCCTGCACCACACCGAACGCCTCGCGGTGCAGCGCCATCCCGGCGTCCGGATCGCCGCGTTGCTCGGCGGCGTACCCCAGCTCGACCAGGATCATCGGCAGGTAGAGCGCTGGCTGCGCCTCCGCGCGTCCCCGCTCGGCGAGCCGGGTGAGGTGCTCGACCGCCACGTCGAGCGCCCCGGATCGGCGGGCCGCGATGCCGAGGCTGAGCTGGGCGAAGACGAGCACGGAGTCCGTGCCCTGCTCCCTCGCCAGCCGGTACGCGCGCTCGGCCAGCTCCACGCCCCGGGCGTTGTCCCTGGTCTGCACCGCGAGCCAGGCCAGCCACGACAGCTTGCCTGCCGCCTCGGGCCAGAGCGCCAGCGCCTCGGCCGAGCGCAGCCCCTCCTGGTGCACCGCGGCCGCGGCGGCGTGATCACCGCGCATCTCGGCCAGGCCGCCCAGCCAATCGGACGCGCGGAGCTGCCCCCACCGGTCCTCCAGCTCGGTGAAGAGGCGGGCGCTGCGGGTCGCCCACCGCTCCAGCGCCGCCAGGTCTCCGGTCGCGTGCGCGATCATCGCCCTGGTGCTGGCCGCCGCCGCGTCGGTCCAGCGGTCGGCCGGTTCGGCGGGCAGCAGCTCGTCGGCGAGGGCGAGCTCGCTGCGCTCGAGCGCGGCGGCGCCGACGAACCAGGCTGACCGATCGTCCGCACATCCCGCCACGACCTTCCGGAGCTCGTCCGGAGAGACCGGCGCGCCCTGCAGGACCGCGAACCCGAGCCGCCACGGCACCGCCCGGGCCTCCTGCACCGCGTCACCGTCCACCGCCAGCGCGCGCCGGGCCTCGGTGAGCCGGCCGCGCAGGAACCAGTACCAGGTCAGCGCGTTGGCCAGGCGCAGCCCTCCGCCGTGTTCGAGCGCGGCGGCGAAGTTCGCGGTCTCCGCGTCGAGCCGGGCCAGCCACTCGCCCTGCCGGGGGCCACGCAGCTCCGGGTCGGCACGCTCGGCCAGCGCGGTGAAGTAGGCGGCGTGCCGGGCCCGCACGTCGTCCGGGTGCTCCAAGCGTTCCAGGCCGAACGCAGCGATCGATTCGAGCAGCCGGTACCGCGGACGGTCGTCCTCGTCGAACACCACCAGCGACCGGTCCACCAGCGTCGTCAGCGTGTCGAGGTCCGCGGCGCACACCTCGGCCGCTGCCTCCGCGGTGCATCCGTCGCTGAACACCGCGAGCCGGGCCAGGACCTGCCGATGCGCGTCCGGGAGCAGGTCCCAGCTCCAGCCGATCACCGCGGTGAGCGCCCGCTGCCGGGACGGCAGGTCGCGGGTCGTCGCGGTCAGGAGCGAGAACCGGTCGTCGAGCCGCTCGACGACACCGGCGAGGCCGAGGGCCCGCACCCGGGTGGCGGCCAGCTCCAGCGCGAGCGGCAGCCCGTCCAGGCGTCGGCAGAGCTGCGCGACCGCCGGCGCGGTGCGCTCGTCGAGGCGGAACGTGCGCTGCTGCGCCGCGGCCCTGGCGGTGAAGAGCCGGGCCGCGGCGGACCGCCGGACGGCGTCGACGTCGTACTCGTCGTCCGGCAGGGGCAGCGGCGGGACCTCCCAGAGGACCTCGCCGGTCAGCCCGAGCGGCTCCCGGCTGGTGGCCAGCACCCGCACGCCCGGGGCGTCGCGCAGGAGGTGTCCGACCAGGTCGGCCGCGGCGTCCAGGACGTGCTCGCAGTTGTCGAGCACGAGCAGCAGGTCTCGGCTGCGGAGTGCGGTGGTCAGGCGGTCTGCGGCGGTCACCGGGGAGCCGGGGGGCTCGTGCACGTCCAGGGCGGTCAGCACCCGGTCGACGACGCCGGGGTCGCCCGGCGGCAGCGGGGCCAGCTCGACCAGGTGGACGCCGTCCGGGTAGCTCTGCCCGCGCGCGACCTCGGTGGCCAGGCGCGTCTTGCCGACGCCACCCGGCCCGACCAGCGTCACCAGCCGCCGGGCCGGAACCAGGTGCCGCAGCTCGGCGAGTGCCTCGCCGCGGCCGACCAGCTCGTCCAGCCGGGCCGGCAGGCTGTTGCGGATCCGGGCCGCGGCCGGTGGCGGCGGCGCCGGTGCCGGGCTGAGCTCCGAATCCTGCGCGAGCAGCTTGCCGTGCAGCGCGACGAGTTCCGGGCTCGGGTCGAGGCCCAGCTCCTCGGCGAGGCGTTCGCGCAAGTCGGCGTAGCTGTCCAGGGCTTCGGCCTGGCGTCCGGCGGCGTAGAGCGCCCGGATGTGCAGCGCGCGGAGCCCCTCCCGCAACGGGTGCCGGGCGACCAGCTCGGCGAGGTCGGCGGCGACCAGGTCGTGCTCACCGCGGGCCAGCCGGGCGGCGGCGAGTTTCTCCTGCGCGACGAGGCGCTGCTCGGTCAGCCGGGTCGCCTCGGCACGGACGCACTCGGAGTCGGCCAGGTCGGCGTAAGCGTCACCGCGCCACAGCGCCAGGGCGGCGCTCAGCGACTCGACGTCGGACCCGGCGGCCAGCGCCGCGAACCGGTCGGCGTCGACGACGGTGGTCCGCAGCACGTACCCCGGGGCGCGGGACTCCACCAGGTCCTTGCCGCCCGGCTCGGCGTCGCCCAATGCCTTACGCAGCTGCGAGACGCGGACCTGCAGCGCACCCGCGGGGTTCGCGGGCGCGTCCGCGCCCCACAGGTCGTCGATCAGCCGGTCGGCGGAGACCACGTGGTTGCGGTTGGTGAGCAGGTCCGCGAGCAGCAGGCGGACCTTCGCACCCGGGACGGCGACCGGCGCACCGCCGTCGGTGGTGACCGCGAGCGGCCCGAGCACTCCGAACTGCACGCGATCACCCTTCGACGCAGAAGCCGGTCGGAAGCGAATCGTAAGGGGCCGGGCCCACTCTTCGGACATGAAGCTCTACTACGAAGACCACGGCCAGGCCGACGGATGCCCGCTGGTGCTCGTCCACGGCGCGCTGTCCGGCATCGACACCTCGTTCGGCGCGATCCTGCCGCTGCTGGCGAAGCACCGACGGGTGATCGCCGTCGAACTGCAGGCGCACGGGCACACGCCGGACGCCGACCGCCCGCTGACCGTCGAGCACTGCGCGGACGACGTCGTCGAGCTGCTCGACCGACTCGGGGTCCCGGCGGCGGACGTGTTCGGCTGGAGCATGGGCGCGGCGGTCGCGCTGCGGCTCGGCACCGCCCACCCCGAGCGGGTCCGGCGGCTGGTGCTCGCATCGGTGAGCATCACCGACGACGGCCTGTACCCCGGGCTGCTGGACGGCATCGCCGACCTCGAACCGGAGCACCTGCACGGCTCGGAGCTGCACGAGGAGTACGTGCGGACCGCCCCCGACCCGGCCGGCTTCGCCGAGCTGGTGACGAAGGTGAAGGCGCTGGACGCGAACCTCCCGCAGTGGACGTCCGCGGAGGTGCGGGCGCTCGCCGCGCCGACGCTGCTGGTGCTCGGGGACGCCGACATCGTCCGGCCGGAGCACTGCGTGGAGCTGTTCCGGCTGCTCGGCGGCGGGGTCCCCGGCGACGTCGTGGAGATGCCCGCCTGCCGGCTGGCGATCCTGCCCGGCACCTCGCACACGATGGTCCCCCACCGCGCCGAGTGGCTCGCTCCGATGATCCACGAGTTCCTCGACTGATCCGCGCGGGTCAGCGGCGAGTAACCGCCAGGCCGACCAGTAACAGGGCACCCCAGAGCGCGAACAGCGGATCCCACAGCAGCGCGTGACCGAGCATGCTCGCCCGGTCGACCGGTTCGTCCGTCGAGATCCAGCCCAGGAGCACGGCGCCGGCCACCACCGTGTTGACCCCGCCGTACACCACGAGCAACGCTCCCCCGGCCCAGCTCAGCGCCCGGACCGGCCGGCGGAGCCGCGGGAACCGGCCCCGCTCGACCAGGAGCGGCACGACGGCACCGGCCGCCTTGACGAGCGCGACGGTCCCGATGGTCAGCAGCAGCGTCCCGGCGCCCATCCCGCGCAGTTCGTCGGCGAGCGCGCCCACGGTGTCGAGCAGCCAGGTGCCCCCGAGCGCCCAGTACGCGCTGAAGGCCGCGTGCACCAGCCCGGCGACGCACGCCGCGACGAACCATTTCACTGCTGCTCCTCCGGGCCCTCGGCGCGGGGCTCCGGGCGCTCGGCGCGGGGCAGGGAGGCGCCGACCCCGTGCACCGCGACCGAAGCAGCGGCGCCGGACACCACGCGCGCGTCGACGACGTCGAGCAGCCGGCCGGGCACCACCGACAGCGCCGACCGGAACGCGTCCAGGTCGTCGGCGCAGCGGACCAGCAGCTCGGCGCAGTACCCGGCGGCGTCGTAGCGGTCGTCGTCCCGCGGATCGTCGGCGTCGGCGAACCACACCGACCCGGCGTCCGGACCGGTGAGCCGGAGCGCGAGCACGCCACCCTGCACGTAGCCGATCGGGAGGTAGTCAGCGGTGAACCGGTCGCCGAACCACGCCTGCGCGTAGAGCAGGTCCTGATGGCGGTCGACCGAGCCGACCGCGAAGAACGGCTGGTCGACGACGAAGCCGTGCTCCGGGTGGACGCCGGGCGCGGTGGGCGCTGCCCCGGACACCGCGCCGAGCAGCCCCCGGTAGGCGTCCGGCAGCGGCTCGCCGATCCGCCGCTCCACGGCGTCCAGCACGTTCTCGCCGAGCGGCGACGCCAGGTCGAACGGCACCGCCACCGGTTCGTCGACCCGCACGCCGCGCCGGGACCGGTCGATCGGCAGCGTCGCCACCCCGCCGACGTGCCGGAACGCGCCGTACGCCGCGGCGGGCACCAGCGCCACCCGGCGGGTGCCGAACAGGTGCGCCCAGACCCAGCCGGGCGGTGTCAGCGGGGCGTAGTCGTCGGCCGTGACCCACCACAGGGGATCGCCGGTGCCCAGCATCACCTCGTTCGCGGTGAGCACATCCGCGACCCGGACCTCGTCGACGGTCAGGCCGGGCTCGGGATCCGGCAGCTGCACCACCGCTCGGGCCAGCAGGTCCCAGATCGGTAATCCGGCCAGGTCGTAGGCCACGCCGCCGCGGTAGCGGACCCGCAAGACCGGCGAGTCGAACGGCCGGATCCGGGCCGCCCAGCGACTGCCGGGCAACCGTCGGCCGGTGTCGTCACTCAGCGTGTTGCTCACCGCGAGGGACGGATCGGACGGCACACCAGCAGCGTAGGTCATGCCCAGTAAGTTGGTTCCCAGCGTCGGCGGTTCGTGGAGATCCGCCGGTACCCGAAGACCGGGAGGACGACGGTGCAGCGGTTTCCGGGCGAGGTCGAGGCCGTGCTGCGCGCGGCCGGCTGGGCCGAGGGACGGTCGGTCGCGGACGCGGCGGCCGAGGCCATCCGCACGGCGTGCGCGCAGACGACCGCGGACGGACGGCGGTATGTGCCGTTCCCCGCGGCCGAGCGGGCGTTGTACGAGTTCGTCGGCGTGTACGTCGACCAGGACGGGCCCGGTGTCGCGCTCCGGCGTCGGCCGTTCGCGCTCGACCCGGCGATGGTTCCGCCGAGCGTCGCGACGCTGGCCGAGTTCGGCCGTGCGCTCGGCGTCGGGCTGTTCCCGCTCGGGGTCGAAGGTGTGGAGGACGCGGTGCTGGTGATCGACGAGCACGGGCGGGTGTTCGCGCTCGACGCCGGCGGCGAGTGGTTCCTCGGCGAGCACGTCGACGCCGCGCTGACGACGCTGGTCACCGGCACTGCGCCGCCGCGCGTACGCGATGACGGCACCTGGTAGGTACGGTGCACTAGTTCCGAATCCGAAGGGGACCCCCAGACTCCGAAGGGAGCGCAGTGGCCACGATCGACGCGCCGCGCGTCCGGGCGGTCGCCCGCGTCGGCGCGCAGTTACCGGCTGATCAGGAAGCCGC
This sequence comes from Cryptosporangium minutisporangium, assembly GCF_039536245.1. NCBI lineage: Bacteria > Bacillati > Actinomycetota > Actinomycetes > Cryptosporangiales > Cryptosporangiaceae > Cryptosporangium > Cryptosporangium minutisporangium. Next base: position 242,245 of record NZ_BAAAYN010000024.1, read on the forward strand.
GACGCTCCGTCGGCGTCGCCGCCCTGGTCACCTCGGTCCGGTGAACGTGCTGCAGATCGTCGGTCTGGAGCTGGCGATCGTGCTGGCCGTCGTCGGGTGGCACGCCGGCGGATGGGTCCGCCCGACGTTGTCCGGGCTCGCGATCGCGCTTCCGGTCGTGGCCTTCTCCCGCTTCCGCGGCCGGTGGGCCGTGGAGCGGCTGGTGCTCCGGTCCCGGTTCCGGCGCCGTCGGAAGTCCGCCCGGCTGCTCGCGGACGATCGACGGCTGACCGCGCTGCGTGACCTGGCGCCGGAACTGACCGTGGAGACCGTGGACGCCGTCGGCGGCACCCGGCTGGGCGTTGGCCGGGACGGCGCCGGTTGGTTCGCCGTGATCGCGGTGCAGCCGTCCGGCGGGCTGCGCGGTGAGGCACAGCCGCTGCCCCCGCTGGACCTGCTGGCCCGGTCGCTGGCCGACGCCGAGCAGCCGGGCAGCGTCGTGCAGGTGGTCGTCCACACCCTGCCCGGGGACGCCACCGCGGGCACCGGCCCGGCCGCGGACTCCTATCGGGAACTGCTGCGCCCGCTCGGCGGCGGGGACAACGCGGCGGTGCCGCCGGTGAGCGTCGGTGATCAGCTGAGCTGGGTGGCGGTGCGAATCGAGGCCCGGGCGGTCGCGGAGGTCGCGGTCGTCGAGCCGGAGGCGATCGGCGAGGTGCCCGCGGTGCTCGGCGCGCTGATCCGCCGGGTCGGGAACGTGCTCAAGCGCAACGGGTTCACCTACCGAGTGCTGGACGGCGACGGGCTGCTCGACGCGCTCGTCCACTCGCTCGCGGTCGAGGTGATACCGGCCGGGACGGAGCGCCGCGGCACGGTCGAGTTGTGGGGGGCGTGGCGCGCGGCGGGATTCGACCACCGCTGCTTCTGGATCCGGTCGTGGCCGGCGCTGGACCGGTGCGAGCCGCTGCTGGCCGCGCTGTACCGGTCACCGGCGGCGCTGACCAGCCTCAGCTTCGCGATGACCCCGGCCAGCGGGGGCTCCGAGCTGCGGTGCCTCGTGCGGATCGTCGACGCGCCGGGGACGATCGACCGCGCGGTGGCCGGGCTACGGGCCGCCGCCCGGGGCCACGGTGCGCAGCTGTTCCCGCTCGACGGCGAGCAGGCCCCTGCGGTGTACGCCACCGCCCCGACCGGCGTGGGTGTCCTGTGACGACGCCGGAGCCGGGCGAGCCCCGGCACGCCGCACCGACTCCGCCACCGAGGTCGGGCACGGAGCCCGGCGCGGTACCGCCCGCGCCGTCACCACCGCACTCCGGGGCTACACCGCACTCCGGGGTGCCGTCGCCGCCGGGCGCGCCGCCGGGGCGGCTACCGCCGGCGCCGTACGTCGCGGCCCAGCCGCTGACGACGCCCGGGCGCCCCGCCGTTCCCGGCCTCCCGCCGCAACCCGGTCGGTTCGCCCACCCCGGTCCGAACCCCCAACCCGGCCAGATCGCGCAGCCGGGGCAGATCACACCACCCGGGCAGCCGTGGCTCACCGGAGCCGCGCGGCCAGCGCCGGGCCCCGGTGCGGCTCCCGCTCCCGGAGCGGCTGCGCCGGCCGGTCCGGTTCCGTATGCGCAAGCCGCCGCCGGGCCGGCGGCTCCTGCGCCGCGCGGTCCCGGTCTCCCACTTCCCGGCCAGCCGGTTCCCGCGGTTCCGGTGGCCCCGACCCAGCCCGGCGTCGCAGCCCAACCCGG